>CAYNGM010000001.1:0-9428 GCA_964396565.1 uncultured Anaerolineaceae bacterium
GGGTTCGCGACCCGCTCCATCCCCTCGTCGCAGAACGGGCAGTCCAGCGCGAACCTGAGCTGGTCGCGCCCCTCGTCACGGTACATCCGGACCTGGTCGGCGTGCTCGAGTCCCAGGTGGGCGTGCGTCTCCATGCGCGTCCCCGCTACCGAGCAGTACGGACACATCATCGCCCGGCATCCCGGGCGCGCGTCGCGATCTCATCGATGAGCCCCAGCAGCGCCTCGCCGAGCGGCGTCAGCGCGACGATGCCGCTCTCGAGCTCGCGGCCGACCAGGCCGGCAGCGGCAAGCTCGCCGATCCGATCGGCAGTCGCGAGCCGATCCCGCGCCTGCGACGAGACGAGGTCCTCCAGCGACGCGAGCGGCTGACCATCACCGCGCACGGCCTCGAGGATCGCGACCGCGTCGGGCTCGGCGACCGCCGCGAGCGCTCGTGTCGTGAAATGGCGCCAGTCCGCCGAACCGTCGTCGTGGGTCTGCTCACGTTCGGAGATCTCGCGACCCTCCTCGCGGAAGGCGAACGCGCTGAGCTTCATCTCGGCCGCCCGTCTCGCGTCGACGCGACCACGGACGGCCGCCGCCACGCGATCCAGGACCGCATCCGCGTCGCCACCGCCCGTCGCTCGGGGCGGGACGATGGTGTCCGACCGGGGCCTCATCCCGTCACCGGGGTGTCGCTCGCCGACCCGGTCCCCGACGCAACCGGCCCTGCCCCCGACCCCGCCCCGACGAGGGCTGCTCCATCGGCCGCGACCGTCGACGTGGGTGCCTCGTCGGGGAGCTCGATCGCCGCTGCGACGAACTCGATCAGGTCGCTGACGACCAGGCGACCGTCGAGCCCGGTCGCCTTGGCCGCGGCCGTGTACATCGTGAGGTCCTTGGGACACGCGGTGACGAAGTCGGTGACACCGTCGAGGGCCGCGGCCTCACGCATCCGCGCCTCGGAGGGACGCTCCCGCAGACCCGAGTCGTCCATCCAGATCCGTCCGCCCCCGGCGCCGCAGCAGAACGTGTTCGTCCGGTTGCGCGGCATCTCGACGAGGTCCGCACCGATGGTCGAGAGGACGGCGCGCGGGGCGTAGGTGACATCGCTGTAGCGTGCCAGGTAGCAGGGGTCATGGTAGGTCACCCGCCGGGCGACGGGCCGCCGGGTCACGAGGTCTCCGGACTCGAACAGGGCGGCGAGGAGCTGGCTGTAGTGCCACACCTCATAGTCACCGCCGAACTGCGGGTACTCGTGGCGGAGGGTGTTGAGCGTGTGCGGGTCGGTCGTCACGATCCGCCGGAAGCGCGCCCTGGCGAGGCTCCCGACGTTGTGCTCGGCGAGGATCTCGAAGAGGCCCTCTTCGCCGACCCGACGGACATCGTTGCCGGCATTGCGTTCCCCCTCGAACAGGATCCCGAAGTCGACGCCAGCCGCCTGGAGCGTCCGTGCCACGAGCCGCGTCGCCTCCTGGACGCGGACGTCGAACGACGCGAAGTCGCCGACGAACCAGAGCCAGTCGACATCCTCCTTGCGAGCGTCCCGGATCGGCGACGCCAGACCGTCCGCCCAGCGGCCGCGGCCGCGACCGGACTGGCCGAACGAGTTGCCCTGCTTGGCGAGGCTGGTGAGGGCCGTCTGGAGCATCGGCTCGATGATCCCCTGGTCGACCAGCGAGCGACGCATCCCGACGATGGTCGGCACGTGTTCGATGCCGACCGGGCATGCCTCCACACAGGCCAGGCAGGTCGTGCAGGACCAGAGCGTCTCCGCCCTTATGAGACCGCCCGCCACCTTTCCGCCGGGTCCCGGCGGGGTGGAGGCCGCACCGGGCATCCACGAGGGCTCATGGCCATCGGCGTAGCCGTTCCCGGACTCGTGGCCATTCCCGTCGGCGTGGCCATTCCCGTCGGCGTGGCCATTCCCGTCGGCGTGGCCATTCCCGTCGCGGCGCCGGTCGCCGTAGACCACGTCCGAGCGATGCTCGGCCCCGGGGGCCAACACCGACCAGGCCGCGTCCGCCTGCTGGCGCAGGTCCAGGATGAGATCCCGGGGCGACAGCGGTGCGCCCGACGCGACCGCCGGGCAGACGGCGTGGCAGCGCCCACACTTCGTGCAGGCGTCGAGGTCCAGGAGCTGCTTCCAGCTGAAGTCGGCGAGATCCCGGAGGCCGACGTGGCCGTCGTCGGCGGTGACCGGCGCGAAGCGCTGTGCGACCGGTCGGGGACTCGGGTCGAGGACCGGAAGGCGGCGGCCGGCGAGCGGCGAGCGGAGCGCGAGGTCCGCCCCGCTGGTGAAGACGTGAACCGCCTTCGCGTACGGGATGTAGGCGACGAAGGCGAGGGCGATGACCGCGTGGAACCACCATAGCCCGAGATGCGCGTCGCGCGCAGTGGCGGCACCGAGCCCGAGCCCAGCGAAGGCGGCGGCGGTCGCGTAGCCGACCGGCGAGAAGACCTCGAACCAGGGGAAGTCGTGGCCGACGATCCGGACGCCCTCCACGACGAAGCCGCTGACCCCGAGCAGCCCGAGCCAGCCGAGGAAGATCCAGTCCCCCCGCACGTACGGGCGGCGGTCGGTCGTCGCCTCGCCGATATCCACCCGGTCGTAGTCGAGCTGTGGCTTCCGGGACCGCCCCCGGCGCCAGGCCATCGCCGCCAGGCCGGCCAGCATGACCAGGCCAAGGACGTCGAGGACGAGCGAGTAGACGACGTAGAACGGGCCCCAGAAGAAGCTGTACTCGGGCGCGAAGATCCCGACGATGTCGGTCTCGATCGTCAGGATCACCGTCCCGATGAACAGGACGATGAAGCCCCACATGATGGCCGCGTGGGCGACCCCGGCGTAGGTGTCCCGCTTGCGGACGGTCGCGTTGGTCGCCGTCGCGGCCACACCACCCACCGCCCGCCCAAGGAACCCGGAGAGCGATCCGAACCGGTCCTCGCGTCGACCGCGAAGGTACTTGCGGACCCGGAGACCGAGCCCGACGAGGAAGATCGACGTCGCGATGATGGTCAGCGAATAGAAGAGGACCTCGCCCTCGACCGACAGGCCCTCGAAGACCTCGCGGGTGACGGTCCGGTCCATCCGCCCCGCCGCCTAAGGCCCGAGACGCTTCGTCAGGGCGGGGACGACGTCGAGCACGTCGGCGACGGCACCGAAATGGGCGACGCCGAAGATCGGGGCCCGCGGATCGGTGTTGACGGCGATGATCAGGTCCGCGTCGCGCATCCCCTCGAGATGCTCCGGCGCACCGCTGATCCCGAGAGCCAGGTACAGCTTCGGCTTGACGTGCAGCCCGGACTTGCCGACCTGGCGCGTGCGCGGCAGCCAACCGGCGTCGGCCACGGGCCGCGAGGCCGACACGGCCCCACCCAGTGCGGCCGCGAGCTCCTCGGCCAACTCGATGTTGTCGGCCTCGCCGATGCCGCGCCCGACCGACACCAGGACCGATTCACGGGTGATGTCGACATCGCCGACCCCGGGTCGGATGAGGCCGCGGAAGCGGACCCGGCTGTCGGGCCCGGCGCACGCGACCCGCTCGATCGTGGGCGAACCGGCGGCTCGTCCCGCCTCCGTCGGAAAGGCGCCCGCGACGACCGTCACGATCCCCTGTCCCCCGGCGAACCGGACACGGACGTTGACCTTACCCGCGTACAGCTGGCTGGTGACGACCGGCGCGCCACCGTCGAGGGCGACGTCGATGGCGTAGGCCGCGAGCGGCAGGCCAGCGGCTATCGACAGGCCGGCGGCCACGTCCATCCCCACACCGCTGTTGGCCGCCATGACCAGGATCGGCTCGCGCTCGCGGAGCAGCGGCAGCATCGCGGCGTGATAGGCGGTCGGCGTGAAGTCCGCGAGGGTCGCATCCTCGATCAGGAGGACGTCGTCGGCGGCCCCGAGCTGGCTCGACAGCGGCTCGACACCCGAGCCCAGCAGGAGGGCCACCGAGCGTCCCCCGGCCTCGCCGGCCAGCTGCCGGGCGCATCCGAGCAGCTCGAACGTCGTGTCGGTGACCGCGCCATCGCGATGCTCGACGAGGACGAAGACGTCGTTGCTCATCGGACACCTCCCGGGACGAGGCCGCGCTCCGAGATGATCGAGGCCAGGCGTTCCGCGATGGCATCGGCGTCACCCTCGATCATCTCCGCCCGGCTCGTCATCTCCGGGATGACCATCGACTCGACGACGAGCCCATGACCGGCCTCGACGGAGACCTCGACGCTCGCGATGTCGGCGGTCTTCATCAGCTGGCGGACCCGGCTGATCGGCGCGTAGCGCGGGGCCTCACGCGAGGTCTGGACACCGAGCACGGCCGGCAGGTCCACCTCGAACTCGCCGACGATCCCGCCGGCGTACTCCTGGTTGACCGTCGCCGTGGCCCCGTCGGAACCCAGGGCGATGTGCGTGACCACGCTGACGTGGGGCAGCTCGAGCGCGGCGGCGAGCAGCGGGCCGACCTGGCCGTCGAGGTCGTCAATCGCCTGGACACCGGTCAGGACCAGGTCGTGCGGGATCCCCGCCAGGGCCGCGGCGAACGCCCGCGCGGCGGTGTGCGAATCGGGCGACCGCTCGAACGACCCGACCTTCACCGCCCGATCGGCACCGCGGGCCAGGCAGGTCGCCAGGAGTTCGTCGACGGAGCCGGTATCGAGAGCGAGGCAGGTGACGGTCGCCCCGGACGCGTCCTTGAGCTGGAGGGCCTCTTCGAGCGCGTACTCGTCCCACTCGCTCGCGACGTAGCTCAGCCAGTCCCGGGCGAGGTCCTTCCCGTCGGCATCGATCTCGAGCTCCTCGGCCAGATCGGGCACCGACTTGAGCAGTACGACCAGTTCCATCAGACCTCCTCGCTGTGACGTTCCGGGCCCGCCCCGCCGGCCATCGGTCAGGCCGGCGCCGGGTGCATCGCCTGATCGATCAACTCGATGATGTCGCGCACGATCAGCCGACCGTCGTTGCCGGTCGACTTGACGGCATCCTCGAACCTGGACGGCTCGTAGGGGCAGGCGACCGACAGGACGCCCATGCCATCGAAGCTCACCGTCTCGACGGCCTCCCGGACGCGGCGTTCCGAGAGCCGCTCCGCGACGTGGCCGGCGACAAAGCCGTCCAGCCACATCCCGCCACCACCACCACCGCAGCAGTAGCCGTTCGCCCGGGTGTGCGGCATCTCCGCGAGGCGCACGCCGGGGATCGCCTCCAGCAGTCTGCGCGGCGCGTCGTACTCGCCGCTATTGCGTCCGAGGTAGCACGGGTCGTGGTAGGTGACGTCGACGTCGACGCTCGAGCGGAACTCGAGCCGGTCCACAAGTGGGGCGAGCAACTGTGTGTAGTGCAGGACCTCACCCTCCCAGCCCAGGCGCGGATAGTGGTTCCTGAACGCGTTGTAGGCATGCGGGTCCATGACCACGAGCCGGTCGAACTCGTACTTGCGGAAGGTCTTGATGTTCTGCTCGGCGAGCAGTTCGAACAGTCCGGACTCGCCGGCCAGCCGGGCGGAATCGCCGTCGCTTCGCTCCTCGTTGCCGAGCACCGCGAAGTCGACCCCGAGCGCCGTCAGGACGCGGGCCATCGCGCGGGCCGCATCCTTGCCTCGCGGGTGGTAGGAGGTGTAGTCGGACACGTACCACAGGACGTCGACGCGCCGCCCGACCTCCGAGATGAGCGGGACCGGGACCCCGGCATCGGCGATCCAGTCGGCGCGCTTGCGCGGGGATTCGCCCTGCGGGTTGCCCTGACGGCCGAGGTTCTCGAAGACCCGGGCGAGCTCCGTCGGCACGTTCCCGTCGAGCACGGCCTGCTCGCGGATGGCGGGCATGAACGCCAGCGGGTTCACCTCCTTGGGACAGACCCGGACGCAATTGCCGCACGTGGTGCACAGCCACAGGTCCGGATCTTCGAGGAGGTCATTGCCGCGCAGGACCTTGGCGTGGAGCTTGCGCGGGCCGTAGTCGCCGACGTGCTGGACGGGGCAGACCGGGACGCACTTCCCGCACTGGTAGCAGTTCCGCAGCGACTCCCCACCAATCAGCCCGGTGACCCAGTCCATCGCCCCGGCCGGGTAGTCGGCGATCGTGCGCTGGGTGAACATCCGGTTCCAGTGGCCTGAGATGTCGACCCCATCGATGACGGCGTGCTCGAGCTCGACGATCTGGTCGACCTTGACCATCGGCAGTTCACGCCCCATCGGATGGGCCCTCCACGCCGTACACACCGAGCAGGCGACGAACGAGGTCCGGCAGCCCGGGGATGACCCGGTTGAACTCCTGGGTCATCCGCATCCGCGTCACCGTGTACAGGTAGACCCCGTAGATCGCCGCGAGGTACACGTCGACCACGAACGGGCTTGCCCGCATCCGCCTGAAGCCGAGCTCGTCGGCGGTGGCGATGACCGCCGACGTCGCCGCACCTACCCGCAGGTAGATCGCCCCGGCATCGGGCCCAGCGAAGTCGAAGTCATCGACCATCACGAGCGGCAGGGCACCGGTCATGGTCTGTGGGTCCCACATCCAGCGGCTCCACAACCAGTACCGTTCGGGGTCCAGGAGGTGGAGGCACTCGCCCGCCAGGTCGCGGCGGATGGGCGCGTCGATCCCGGCGAGCGCCTCGTCGAAGACGCGGAACCGTGCCTCGATGCGGCCGGGGCCATGGAGCAGGTCGCGGATGGCCGATGCGAGCGTCGGCCCGCCGACCCGCACCAGCAGGGCATCCGAGCGGCGTCGTGTCGCGAACACCCGTCCCAGGATCGGCCGGACGGACTCGGCGGTCCCCACCGCCAGGGCGTCCCCGGACAGGGCGGGCAGGAGCGCCTGGTGCTTGCGGGCCAGCGCCTCGGCGATGGCGCCGATGTCGTCCTCGCTGATCTTGACCAGCGCTTCGCGCATGAACTCGACCGCGCTGGGGGCATCGACCGAGTTCCGATCCACGGTCATCGGGCCGCCGTCGGTCGTCGCCGCTGCCGCGGTCATCGCGCCGTCGCGACCCCGGACCGGGCCTGGCCGCGGGCGGCGAGGATGGCCCGCATCGCCGCGGCGCCGGCCATCGACACCGTGTCCTCGAGGTCCTTGGGCCCCGCCGCCGCACCGGCGACGTAGATGCCCGGCACGCTCGTGCTGACCGGGTCCATCGGCTCGCCCGGGGTGGCGATGAAGCCGTACTTGTTCTGCTCGACCCCGAGGATCCCCGCGACCGTCCGGGTCCCCTGGCTGGGCTCCATACCGACCGAGAGCACGATGACGTCCATGAGGACCTCGAGCGGGCGACCCATCGTGGTGTCCTCACCCTTCATCAGCAGCCGGCCATCCCGGCTCGTGATCTCGGTCACGATCCCGCGGATGTAGTTGACGTTGTACTGCTCCTGGGCCGGCCAGTAGATCTCGTTCTCCCAGTAGCCGTACATCCGCATGTCGATGTAGAAGATGTAGACCCGGGTATCGGGCAGGAGCCGGCGGATCTCGATCGCCTCCTTGGACGCGACCCCGCAGCAGACCTTCGAGCAGTACTCGTTGCCCAGCCGCCGATCGCGCGACCCGACGCACTGGATGAACGCCACGTTGCGCGGCGGCTCCCCGGTCGATGGCCGGACGAAGGCATGCGCCTTGAGCATCCGCTCGGCGTCGGGCAGGGTGATGACGTCGGGGTACTCGTAATAGCCGTACATCTGGGTCTCGCGACCCGGGTCGAAATGCTGGAAGCCGGTGGCCACGACGATCGACCCGGCCTCGACCCGTGACTCGCCGGCCGGCCCGCTGAGCGTCACCTCGAACGCACCGGCCGACCCGCCGCAGCCGGTCACCGCGGTCTCGAGGTGGACCTCGATGTCGGGGTGCTCGACCCCGCGGCGGAGCTCGTCGTGTGCCTCCTGGGCGGAGCCCATCCGCGGCGTTAGCGCCGCGTAGCCGGCCTCGTCGGGCGTGCCGCCGAGGACGGCCCGGCGCTCGACGACGATCGCATGCGCACCGAGCTCGGCGACCGACCGGGCGGCCTCGAGCCCGGCTGGTCCGCCACCGATGACCAGGACCGTGTCAGGCATCGGCGTCCTCCCAGGTCAGGACCTTCGCGTCGTCCTTCCTGAGCCGCTCCAGGTCGTCCTCGAACTCGCGCCAGCGCTCCCGCCAGTCGATGCCCATCTTCTCCAAGAGGGGCCGGTACTCGGTGTTGTGCCAGTGCAGCTGGGCGACCCGGTACGGATGGGCGCCCATCGCCAGCGCCGCGAACTGCGCCTCGGACATGACCGGGATGCCGACCGCCGGCTTGTGGGCGCGCGGCGCGAACTGGCTCTGGTCGAGCGTCGTGACACAACCCGTGTCATGGGTCAGCACGACATCCGGGTTCGCCTCCTCGCGCATCACCTCGATCTTGCGCAGGGTCGCGAACGAGCGCGTGAAGTCGCGCTGGACGAGGACATGGCGGAACCCGAAGCCGCAGCAGTCGAACCACGTGCTGTAGTCCTTGAGATTCGCCCCGAGGGCCGTGACGACGGCCGATACGACGGCCGTCCGCTGGCCCCCGTACACGTCGGCGTCGTAGATCGCGTCCTCGACGACGAGCTTGTGGTAATGGCAGGCCGGGTGGACGGTGACATCGATGGACGAGAGGTCCAGCACGCGGCGCGCGGCGAACTCGTCGCGCATCGCGTACACCCACTCGGAGTAATGGACGATCTCCTCGGGCATCACGAAGGGCTTGCCGAGCTTGTCGCAGATCCGGCGGACCTCGTCCCGGAGCTCCGCCGAGTGGACGAGCTCCGCGCGGACCTCCTTGTAGTGGCCGTACGACGTCCCGCAGTGGATCAGCGGGAAGTAGCCGGACTCGTAGGCCGCCCCGAAGTTGCGCATCGCGACGGCCGCCTGGGCGCCCTGGTTCGAGGTCGCCGAGGCGTAGTAGTTCCAGGCCGTGCACGAGGTCTGGTCCCTGGGGTCGTCGTAGTCGAGACCGAGCTTGCGGGCCAGCCAGAAGATCGACGTCGAGTAGCCCGGGATGTGGCCGCACTGACCACACGACTTGTGGTGCCAGGTGTGGGCGACCGGGATCTTCTTGATCCGCCCGTACTTGGTCGTCACGCCGATCCACGGGTCGGGCACCCGCTGGACGACCCATTCCCCCTTGGCCTCGAGCTCGAACACCTGCTCCCGGACGTCCTCGGTCGGCGGGACGGCGGGACCGCGCTGCACCTGGGCATCGCGTCGGGTGTCGAGGACCGTCAACGGGATCGGCATCGGGGCCTCCTCAGTCGGCCTTGTAGCCGGCTTCTTCGAGCAGCTCTTCCATGACGTCGTTCAGGATCATGTGGAGACCGGCATCGACCGACTCGATCATGTCGAGCACGCCGGTCATATGCCAGATGAGGTAGAGCTCGGTGAGCGTCCGATCGGTGACCTCCCAGGCTGTCGTCGTGGTGTGCATCGTCTCGGGCGGCAGCGCCCGTCGCCACAGGCCGAGGT
>CAYNGM010000001.1:9438-28426 GCA_964396565.1 uncultured Anaerolineaceae bacterium
GGAGATCTCCTGGACGTGCGGGCCCCAGTCCGGAAAGGCGTTGGGCTGGAGCATGTCCGGCGAGACCTGGGTGCCGGTCGACATGATCTTGTAGACGACCCGCCCGTAGCCTTCGAGCGCCTGCTTGGCCGACGTGAGCCCCTTGTTGACCGCGACCTCGCGCATGATCGTGATGAGGCCGCCCGGGTTGTTGCCGCGCGGGCATCGGGTGCACGAGAAGCACTGCGAGCAGTTCCAGATGTCATCGTTGAGCTGCTCGAAGAACATCGGGATGTCTTCCCGGCTCGCCGCCTGGGCGATCTTGCGCGGCGAGAAGTCGTAGAACCGGGCGGACGGGCAGGCGGCGACGCAGATGCCGCACTCGTAGCAGCCGTACAGGTACTCCCCGTAGCGCGGGTCGGCCTTGACCTCATCGAAGAGACCCTGCTTGGTCTCGAGCGGCACGTCCTCGTAGCGAGCCTGCAGGATCATCGCGCCAGGTCAGAAGCAGATGACCTGGTCGGCCTCGAGGGCCATGTCGTTGAACGCGGCGCCGCCGATCATCGAGACCTCGTCGATGAGATCGTCCTGGGTAAGGCCGTGGAGGTCCAGGCTCGGCTGGCAGACGTAGAACTTCACGCCCATGTCGAGGGCCTGGTCGATGAACCGTCGGAGCGGCGCGCCCTGACCGTCGAACTTGGGCACGATGAGCTCCTCGGCGACACCCTTCTTGAGCAGGGTCGGGCCGTTGACCGTGAAGTAGATCCCGACCTCGACGTCCATCGCGGCCGCGGTCGTGGCCAGGTAGATTGGCGTAGCGCTGCGCTCCGGGGTGCCGACGCCGCCGGTGTGGACGTACATGATCTTCGCCACGCCGCGCCTCGGTCAGTGCGTTCGGGCCACCGTCACGCCTTCTGGATCCAGAAGCGCATGACGTTCCCGACCTTGTCGTGAGCGAGGAACGGGTTGCCGGTGTTCTTCGACCAGGCCTCCACATCGGGGACGGCCCCGGGGTCCGTCGCCTCCATCAGGAGCACCTGGCCGGTATCGATCTGCTTGATCAGCTTGGCCAGCTTGACGATCGGCATCGGGCAGAGCATGCCCTTGCAGTCGAGCGTGTGGTCCGCGGTCATGGCCTCGGTCATGGTGTCCCTCGCTGACGTGGTACGCGGATCCGACCGGGTGCCCGGGATGCCCAGGGTGGGACTTCCTCGGACCTATTGCTGTATCGTGATGTGCCTATATACTCCGGGCGCACCAGCCTTGTCAATGTACTTCCAGGGGAGAGGTCGTTGGACCGCCGAAGCAGCCGCCAGAACGTGACCCGTCGCAGGAGATACCGGCCATGACCGAGCCTGCGGCACAGCTCGCCGCCATCGACGCGACCGTGCTCGAGCGGGCCTCTCGGGTCATCCGCGTCCTGGGGCACCCACTCCGCCTGCGCCTGCTCGAGTCGCTCGAGACCGGCGAGCGGAACGTGACCGATCTCGTGCTCGCGACCGGCGTCAGCCAGGCGATGGTCAGCCAGCAACTCCGGATCCTGCGGGCCGAGCGGGTGGTCGACGATCGGCGCGAGGGCGCCCGTGTCTTCTACCGGATCACCGAGCCGAAGGTATCCAGGATCCTCGACTGCATCCGCGAGTGCGACCTGCCGGAGCTCATCGACCCAGGCGACGGGGCGACACCCGACCTTCGCCTGCTGTCGCCCGCGGGCGAGGGCCGGGGACGGGGGCCGGGGACCGCCCGTCGGGATCCTCGCTGAGGACCGCCGGCCAGCGGGTCGCCCGGTCCTGCCCCGAGGTGCCCGGATGAGCGACGCGCACGCGCTCATCGGCCAGGTCGCGCTCGTGCTCGGGTTCGTGACCGCCGCCTGGTCGGTCGGGCTGGCGGTCCTCAGGCGGCCGCCCGGGACGGTCTACCTCGGCGGGCTGGTCTGGGTGTTCATCACGATCGCCATCGCGTCCGCCATCGGGTTGGTGATGGTCGTCTCGGGCCAGGCCCCGGACGACGTCCTGCATGCCGTCTACGGCGTCCTGGCACTCGCGGTCCTGCCAGGGGCGGTCCTGGTCGCGTCGGGTCGCGATGACCGCGGGCGCACGATCGTCGCCGCGGTCGCGACCGTCGTGCTGGCCATCCTGCTGCTGCGCCTGGTCGCGACCGGCGGCTGATCGGCACCCGGCCGAACTCGCCGAGGCGACGATCCCCGTCAGGGTCCCCCGATGCCGACCCCGGCGGCGTTCCGGAGCAGCACGGCCGATCGCTCGGTGCGCTCGCGCCAAGCCCCTGGGATCCCACCGAGCGGCGACGGCAGCGACGCATAGCGCGCGGCGGCGGCATCGGCCTCGTCGGCCAGCCAGCCGAGCGTGGCCGACGGATCCTGTTCCAGGAACGCCCGGAGGATGTAGGCCCGCTCGCCCATCCGCAGGCCTATCCCAAGGTCGCGGGCGCAGCGGGCCAGATCGGCCCTGGTGATGATGACGCCGCTGCGGACGGGCGCCAGCAGCGCCACGATCAACTCGTCCGAGCCGGCATCGGTCGCGGGCAGACCGGGCGCCTCACGCAGCGCGAGCGGCAGGCGTTCCTGCGGGCCGAGCAGCCGGGCCTCCTCCTCCAGCGCGGCCCCCAGGATCACGGCCCAGGCGCGGTACGGCGGCGGCGCGAGGGCGACGACCTTGTCGAGCCAGATCGGGCACCAGCTCAGCAGGTGCTCCCAGAGGAACGCCTTGCGGGCCGATCGGCGCATGGCGGCACGGGCCGGCTCGGTCTCATCGGCTTCGGCGTCGATCAGGGCCGCATACAGACCAGCGAGCGCGGCGAGATGATCGGGCTCTGGCGGTGGCACGAGCCCCAGGGCACGCCAGAAGCCGGCGACCCGGTCACGAGCCTCGCCACCCATCATCCCCTCCGGACCCAGGTAGACCGAGGCGTAGGGGTAGGTCTGCAGGACGAACGACTCGACGTACTGCTCGCTGCTCGGCGGATCGCTGAGCCCAAGGGAGGCAGCCAGGGCGGCGTGCCCGGGGACCGGCGCCTCGGACAGCGCGCCGAGGGCGCGAAACAGGTCGGCGGTCGCGGTCAACGGGCGCCCGGTGTCAGGGTCCCGGGCGTGTCACCGCACGCGGGCGCGGTCAACGGGCGCCGGTCGGCGCAAGCGGCGGCTCCTCGGTCGGCGCTGGCGCCGACTCTCCTGCCGCGCTATCCGGCAGTCGATACACGTCACGCCCAGGCTTGAGCGGACGCATCAGCCAGTACGGACGACGCGTGCGATCGGGCGAGTGGTCGTCGGCCGACCGGGTCATCGCCAGCCAGCGCCGATACACCTCGTCCGACCTGGCCATGTCGACCGAGATGTCCCCGTACTCATCGTCGGGCTCAGCCGTGCGGACCCGGACCGCCTGGTGCCAGCAGTGCTGACCGGAGATCGGGTCGGGATGGACCGGGAAGGTGAGGTTCTGATGGACGCCCACGTCGGTCCACCAGATCCTCGAGGTGTCCGGATCGCTCGATGCGAACGGTACGACGCCGGCCTGTCTGGTCATCGCCCAGCGCTCACCCCTGTGATCGAGGCCGACCGTCGCCATGGCCGCGCGCTGGCCCCCATCCCCGAGTTTCCAGCGGCCCATGTGATGGCTGCACGCGACGACACCCGGACGGATCCCCTCGGTCACCCATGTCTTGACCACGAAATGGCCGATCTCGGTCTCGACCCGGACGAGATCACCGGCCCGGAGACCGAGACGAGCGGCGTCGGAGGGGTGTACCCACAGTGGATTGGTGTGGGCGATCTCGTCGAGCCACTTGGCGTTGGCGCTGCGGGTATGGACCTGGACCGGCAGCCGGAAGGTCGAGATGAGCACCATCTGGTCGTCCTCGAGCGATGCCGGGTGCACGTGGCTGCGGATGTAGGTCGGCAGTGCGTACTCGGGCCAGCCCCAGCGGACGAGGGTGCTCGAGTAGAACTCGAGCCGACCAGATGGCGTCGGGAAGCCGCGCCTGACCACGCCATCGATGAGGACGCCGGCGACGCGCCGACCCTCGTCATCCGGCTCGGGCGTACCCATCGGGACGACGTTGGGGTCGGCTGGCTTCGCCGACCGGGTGAACACGCGCCCGAACGGATCGACGCTGACGTCGTCGAGTTCGGCTTCGGGGATAGGCTGTTCGTGTATCGCACCCACCCCGCGACTGATCTCGAACGCCCCATAGCGACGCATGTAGGCGAGTGGCGTCAGCCCCTGGGCAGCGGCGGCTTCGGGCAGCCCCGGCACGGAGTTCTCGAAGATCCAGCCGTAGTACTCATCGACTGTGAGGCGCTCGCCCGGGTTCTCCTTCGACTCGTAGAAGCGCCGGATGCCGAGCGCTCCATCCGGATCGATCCGCCACGACAGATCCATCCAGAACTCGTTCTCCTCCCAGACCTCGCCAGGGTTCACGTCGCGTGTGTCGGCCACATGCTCACCTGTCCGCTCGCGAGCGGCGCGCAGGACGGGCTGGCGGAAGCCCAGCCACTGGCCGTCGTACTGCTCGTAGGAGTGGATGTCGTGGCGCTCGGGGCTGTGGCCCATCGGCAGGATGTAGTCGGCGAAGTAGGCGGTCTCGCTCCAGGTCGGGGTCAGGGCGACGTGCAGACCGACGAGTGCCTCGTCGGTCAGGGCCTCGATCCAGGCGAAGCCGTCGGGGTTCGTCCAGACCGGGTTGTAGACCCGCGAGAAGTAGACATCCAGGTGGCCCCGTCCCTCGCGCAGGAAATGCGGCAACAGGAACGACAGCTCGTTGAGCGCGAGCGGGTACTCGCGTGGCCAGGTCAGCTCGTTCCAGCGGGGCGGATGAGGCGGGACGTGGATCGGCCGCGGGACGAACTTGTTCCAGGCGTTGGGGTAAGTGCCGCCCGGGGTGGCCACGGCACCGGTCAGGCAGTTGAGCAGGAACAGGGTCCGCGAGACCTGCCAGCCACCGAGGTTGCCGGCGGCAGCCGAGCGCCAGGTGTGGGTCGACAGGCGGGTGCCGGCCCCCGCCACCAGCCGCGCCACCTCGGCGATGGCCGACACCTCGACCCCCGATTCGTGGGCGGCGAAGTCGAACGTGTACTCCGCGTAGATCTCCCGTAGACGGCGCTCGAATGTCTCGAACGTCCGCAGTTCGTCAGGGAGCTCGGCGGCGAGGTACTCCTCCCAGTTCCACCAGCGCCGGACGAAGTCACGGTCGTAGGAGCCCGTGGTGATCAGGTGATTGGCGACGGCCAGCATTATCGCGGCCTCCGACCCCGGCCACGGCGACATCCAGACATCGGCATGGGTGGCCGTGTTCGACAGCCGCGTGTCGAGGACGATCAGCTTGGCCCCGCTCGCCTTGGCCTCCATGATCCGCTGTGCGTGGGGGTTGAAGTAGTGCCCGGCCTCGAGGTGCGAGCTGATGAGCAGGATGACCTCGGCGTTGGCGTGATCAGGGCTTGGCCGATCTATCCCGGTCCAGATGTGGTAGCCGGTCCGGCCGCCGCTCGAGCACACGTTGGTGTGTGAGTTATGGCCATCGACCCCCCAGGTGGCCATAACCCGCTCGGTGAATCCGTCCTCACCGGGTCGACCGACGTGATACATGACCTCGTTGGGTCGCTCCTCGACGATCGCCCGCCTCACCCGGGCCGCGATGTCGTCGAGCGCCTCATCCCAGTCGACCCGCTCCCAGCGACCCTCGCCGCGTCGCCCGACCCGCTTGAGCGGATAGAGGATCCGGTCGGGATCGGTGATCTGGTTTATCGTCGCCGGGCCCTTGGCGCAGTTGCGTCCGCGTGAGCCCGGATGCTCGGGGTTCCCCTCGATCTTGCGAACCTGGAGGGTCTCGCGATCGACATAGGCGAGCAGGCCACACGCTGACTCGCAGTTGAAGCACGTCGTCGGCACGAGCATGAAGCGCTTCTCTTGTCGTTCCGGCCACGACCGCGAGTCGAGCTCGACCCAGTCGTCCCAGCGCTCCTTGGGCGGGAAGCTGGCGAGGTGGATGCGGCTGGGGCCCGGATAGAACGTCTCGCCGCGTGCCTCGACCTCGGCCCGCTCGGCACTGACCCGGGCGGCGACCTCGGCAAGCGAAGGGTCAGGCTGGGTCATCCGGTCGTCCATCGTCGGGCTGATCCATCCGGTCCTCCATCGTCAGCGGGCGCAGTCAGGCTAGCGCAGTCAGGCGAGCGGCACGGACTGGCCGGCCTGGACATAGGCATGTCCGTAGGCCAGCAGGCCGAGGAGCGCCGCCCCTGCCGCCCCGGCCGCGAAGACGGGACCGACGAACGGGGCGGCGACCCCCGTCGCGACCAGGATCATCCCCATAGCGAACCACGCCCGGTACCGTCCGCTGACCATCTCGTGCACGGCCAGTCGAGCATGCGCGGTCCCGTGGGTGATCGTCGTCTCGCCCAGCACGAAGACGAGATGGACGACGCTCAGCGTCGCCACGCTGACCGCCAGGGCGGGCACCGCATGTGGCTCGAGGATGATCGCGACCGGAAGCAGGACCGCGGCGCCCGCGAGACCCGCCTCGACCAGGAAATGCGCAGGCAGCAACGGGTTCTGCCAGAGATCACGTGCCCGCGCCTGAGCGAACAGGTAGGCGGTGTAGATCGCGGTCGTCACGGCCAGCGGCAGCCCGGCGATGGCCAGCGCCTCGCGCCCGTCGGCGATGCCCGGCGCGTAGGACGCACCCATCACGCTCGCGACCGAGGTGACGAAGTGCAGGAACAGGACGACCGCCAGGCCGCTGATGGCCAGCGCTCCGCGAACAAGCCACGAGCGCCACTGGGGACGGGTGAAGATCTTGATGAACCGTGCCGGATGCTCGAGATCGAGCAGCAGGAGCAGACCCGTCGCGGCCAGGAAGGCGCCACCGATGACCGGCGCGACCCATACCCACAACGTCGAGCCCCGGTCGATGACACCGACCAGCAGCAGGGCCAGGGCGACGAGATAGGCACCCGCGGCGACACCCTTGGTCCACGTGTACAGGCTGACCCGCCAGTCCCATGGCGCCCGATGCGGGACGTCGTAGGCAAGCAGGGCCGCGGCACTGCTGTTGCCGGTCCCCGGATGACCTGCCTCGACCAGCTGGTGACCGTCGGTCAGGCGCTCGCTCCACATGTACGTGTCACCGGCCGGGCGTCGGGCGGCGAGTGGGTCGAGGGTCGCCTGATGGGCACCCTTGTAGAACAGTCCGGGCAGCGTCGCCTTCTCGGGCCGGCGCACAGCGACCACATCACGCTCGATGATCTCGGCGACCCGCGATGTCGCATCGTTGAGATCGCCGACGAGGATCGCCTCGACCGGGCAGACCACCACGCACGCTGGCTCCAGCCCGCCATCGATGCGGTGGGCACAGAAGTTGCACTTCTCGGCCGAGTGGTCCTGGGGGTTGATGAAGATCGCGTCGTACGGGCAGGCGGCGATGCACGCCTTGCAACCGATGCACGCTGACTTGTCGAAGTCGACGATGCCGTCCGGGCGCTTGAACATGGCGCTCGTCGGGCAAGCCGTCACGCACGGCGCGTCGGTGCATTGGTTGCAGCGGGTCACCTGGTATGCGCGGCGGGTCTGTGGGAACGTCCCGACCTCGACTGCCTTGACGTAGGTGCGGGTCACCCCGATGGGGACCTCGTTCTCCGACTTGCAGGCGGTCGTGCAGGCATGGCAACCGATACACCGACTCTGGTCGATGACCTTGACCCAGCGGGGCGGGGCGGCGGGCACGACCGGGAGTTCCCGCCCGACGTGACGCGCTGCCGCACGCACTGCCGCATCGGGGGCGGGCTGGGTCGCGACCTGCATCGACGCACGCTACCAGCCGGCGCGTAGCGCTCGCAAGCGCTTATGTCGCAAGGGTTTGTGTCGCAAGCGTTCGTGTCACAAGCGCGTACACCGATCGACCGCATCGCGGTCCGGTTGTACTTCGCATCCATGCTGACTCGCGCCTGGTCCCCGGATCTGACTGGCGATAAGCCGCGGCGAAGCCGCTCGCAACTCTGCGTGAAGCGCCCGCCGCCACCATCAAGGCATGGGAGGGCGCGAGCGGGCGGTCGATATCGGAGCGGCACGAGCACGCGACACGCTTGCTCGACTCGCCGCCGAGGCCCGCACCACGCGCCTTGCGGCGGGCCTCTCACAACGCGATCTCGGCGAGGCGATCGGTCTGTCGCGATCCCAGGTGAGCCGGATCGAGCGCGGCCTGTCGCCCGAACTCACGATCGTCGTCGCCTCGCGACTATTCGCCGTCCTCGGCATGAACCTGTCGGTGCGAGTCTACCCAGCCGGCGATCCGATCCGCGATGCCGCGCATGCCGCGCTGCTCGAACGACTCCGTGCACGATGCCATCGGTCATTCCGCTGGGCGACGGAGGTCCCATTCCCGAAGCCCGGGGACCTGCGAGCCTGGGACGCGACCGCGACCGCGCCGGCCGTCAGGATCGGCATCGAAGCCGAGACGCGGATCCGCGATGGTCAGGCGCTCGACAGGCGCCTCGCCCTGAAGGAACGCGACGGAGGCATGGACCGGATGATCCTGCTCGTCGCATCGACCCGCGCGAACCACGCGGCACTGCGCGCGTATGGCGACATCCTGCGCAGCCGGTTTCCGGTCGACGGTCGACGTGCACTCGAGCTCCTCGGTGCAGGAGCTGATCCGGGCGGCAACGCGCTCATCGTCCTCCCGGGACAGGGACGGCCGCCGATCACCGGCGGTTCGTCGCGCTCACAGACGGCCGTCACATCGCTGGGAGTGCATCGAACGCACGCAACGGCCAAGCCAGTCGGCTGATCTCGACCGAACCCGTCGGAAGTGACGCGTCAGATGCACGCGGCCACCCGACTTGGCGACTCGACAGCGGCGTCTGACGCATCTGATGCACCTTTGCAGCATCGCGAGGGTCGGTCACGTCCGTTGCGTGCATCCGGCGCACGTTCAACGAGCGATGCGCCATCGGATGCACGAATCGCGCACAGAGAGGCTCAGCGGCGATCGCCTCGCCGACGCCGATTCCTTCGCGCCGCTGGGCTCACCTCGGGAAATGCGAGGTCATCAACCCTCTCAACGGCCCACACCGGCGTCCGGATCGCTCACTCCAGGTAGTCCTTGAGCTTGCGGCTGCGCGACGGGTGGCGGAGCTTGCGCAGCGCCTTCGCCTCGATCTGGCGGATCCGCTCGCGGGTGACATTGAACTCCTTGCCCACCTCCTCGAGCGTCCGCGCCCGGCCGTCCTCGAGCCCGAACCGCAACTGCAGCACGCGTCGCTCGCGGCCGGTCAGCGAGTCGAGGACCGCCTCGACCTGCTCCTTGAGCAGCTGGTGCGAGGCCGCTTCGGCCGGCGCCAGGGCGCCGCGATCCTCGATGAAGTCGCCCAGGTGCGAATCCTCCTCCTCACCGATGGGCGTCTCGAGCGAGACCGGTTCCTGCGATACCTTGATGATCTCGCGGACCTTCTCAGGCGTGACCTGGACCTCCTGGCCCTTGGACATCGCCTCGGCGATCTCCTCGACCGTCGGCTCGCGCCCAAGCTCCTGGAGCAGACCGCGGGAGACACGGATGAGCCGGTTGATGGTCTCGACCATGTGGACGGGGATGCGGATCGTCCGGGCCTGGTCGGCGATCGCCCGGGTGATGGCCTGGCGGATCCACCACGTCGCGTAGGTCGAGAACTTGAAGCCCTTCTCGTAGTCGAACTTCTCGACCGCCCGGATCAGCCCGATATTGCCCTCCTGGATCAGGTCCAGGAACGACATGCCGCGTCCGATGTATTTCTTGGCGATCGATACGACGAGGCGCAGGTTGGCCGAGGTCAGCTGCTCGCGGTCGTCACGGCCCATCTCGACGATGACCCCGTGGCGGTCGCGCAGCTTGGTCGAGAGCGGGACCTCGGGGTCGAAGCCCATGCGCTTGAGAAGCTCGGCGTCGTTGCCACCCTCGATCCAACGCTGGAGCGCGGGAAAGGCGACCTCGTCGCGACTCCAGTCGAAGATCGCCCGCAGCCCGACGTTGTCGCGCGAGTCGAGATCGCCGTTGTGGACGGCGAGGAACGACCAGTCGAGGAGCACGACGAACGACTCCGGCGACAGGCTCTCGCTATATGTGTGGAGGTGCTTGCGGGCCTCCTTGAGAAGTTCCTTGGTGCCCTCCGACTGGGCGTCCTTGGAGGCCCGGATGAGATGGAAGTCCGGATGTGGCACGAGGAGGTCAGCTGCGCCGTCGGCGGCCATGGCGGCGGCGACCATGGCGTGCGCTTCATCACCGAACGGAAGCTGGTGCTGCGGCTTCTGGGTCCTGGTCTTCCTCTCCGTGTCGTGCAGGGTCCACTCGTGCAGCGACACGATGGCCTTCCACGGCGCCTCGACCATCTGCTCGCCGAGCTCGATGCCCTTGGCCAGGACGACCTCCTCCTCGGCGGTCAGCAGGGCAACCTTGCCGATCTCCTTGAGGTACATCCGGACCGGGTCGTCGATACCGATCATGTCGGCGCTGATGGCCTCGAGGTCCTCTGCCGACGGCTCTTCGACGTCCTTGGGGTCGAGCTTGGTCGGACCTTCCGCCGGCAACGTGCGAACGCCACCCGAGACCGAGCCCTCCTCGGCCAGGACCTCTACGGTGACCTCCTCGCCGCTCTCCTCGGTGGACGCCTCGGCGCCCTGGCCAAGATCCAGATCGAGGTCGTCGTCGTCATCGTCATCATCGTCGGCGACGGCCACCGATCGACCACGCGACGGGCGCAGGCCGGCGAGCTTGGCCTCCTCGAGGTCTGCCTTGGCGCGGCGCGGTCGCGACAGGACCGCCTCTACAAGCTGCTTGTCAAGCGGGTCGACGGGCATCGGGTCCTCCTTGGATCTGGTCGTGGCTCTTGTCGGTGGCTGGTCGATGGGTGGTGGATCTCAGTCGGTTCATGTCCGGGTGCCCGCGGTCGGGCGGGCCAGCAGTCGGGTCTCGTCACGTCGCCGGTCGAGCGACCGACGGGCCTCGTTGATCCGACGGCGCTCCTCGATGAGTCGAGTGATGGCGGCGGGGTCGCCTTCCCGCTCAGCCTCCGCGGTCGCCGCCTCGTTGTACTCGCTCCGTTCACGCAACTGGTCGTCCTCCAGTTCAAGCAACAGTCGAGTGACCTCATAGGCGCGCTGGCGGTCCGACAGCGAGCGCGGATCAGGTCCCGCCTTGGCGTACAACGCGCGGGCGAGCGAAGCCGTTTCGTCATCCACGGCAAGCAACAGCGCCGCACTGTCGAACGGCGGGTGGACGCCATGGTCGTCCGGAGCGCGCTGCAGGACGATCGCCCGGAACAGCTCGCGGGCGAGGGTACTCGGCAGCTGGTCCGGCCCCACCTCATCGACCACCCGCAGCTGCTGCTCGGGGACAAGGAGCAGGAGCCGCAGCAGCTCCGCCTCGACCGGGGTGACGGCGCGCAGGATGTCGCCGATCGGGAGGGCATCGGGCGCGGCCAGCACGGCATCGGCGGTGATCCGGGTGGCAGCCTCGCCTCCGTCATGGCGACCTGGACCGACCGCGGCGGCCATCCGCCGATCGAGCACCTGACGCAGGACCCGCTCCTCGACGCCCGATACCCGGCGGACCTCGCCCAGAGCCTCATCGCGGCGCAGCGGATCGGCGATGCTCCGGATGGCCGGCATGACGGCCTCCACGAAGCCGATCCGGCCGGACATCATCTTGAGGTCGAAGCGACCGGCGTGGTGTCCGATCAGGTACTCGACCAGGGGCAGCGCCTTGCCGACCGCGGCACCCCAGGTCGCCTGGTCGTCGCGGATCACCTCGTCGGGGTCCTTGCCCTCCGGGAGTCGAACGACGCGGACATCCTCGAGCTTGACGCCCGAGTCGTCGCCCTGGAGTTGCCCGATGAGCCCGGTCAGGGCGGTCACCCCGAGCGTGCCTGCCTTCTCACCGGCCGGGTCCACGTCGTAGGCAAGGGCGATGCGCTGCGCGTAGCGCGTGAGCAGCCCGATCTGGTTGGGAGTGAGTGCCGTCCCAAGACTCGCCACGACGTTGTCGAAACCCGCCTGGTGGGCCATCAGGGCGTCCGTATAGCCCTCCACGATGACGGCCTGGCCGCCACGACGGATGGGGCCCTTGGCGCGATCGATGAGGTACAGCGTCCGGCTCTTGTCGAACAGCGGCGTCGCCGGGGAGTTGAGGTACTTGGGCCCCTCCCCTTCCAGCAGCCGACCGCCCAGGCCCACGGCATGGCCGTTCTGGTCGCGGATCGGGAAGATGACCCGCGCCCTGAACTTGTCGATGACTCCCCGGCCGCGCTGGCTCGGGCTGGCCAGACCGACCTCGACGAGTTCGTCCTCGCGGATATCCCGCTTGGCCACGAGCTGGCGAGCCATCTGGTCCCAGCCGGCCGGTGCCCAGCCCAGCTGGTGGGTCTCGATCGTCGCGTCGGTGAAGCCGCGGCCGCGCAGGTACTCGAGCGCGGATGTGCCGGCTTTCGAAGCCGTCAGGACCGCGTGGTAGAAGGCGATCGATGTCTCGAGCACCTGGCGCAGACGGGCACGGCGGGCATCCTCGCGCTTGGTCCGCTCATCGATCTCCACGCCGGCCTTGGCGGCAAGCTGGCGCAGCGCCTCGGGAAAGGTGACCCCATCGCGCTGCATGACGAAGCTGAAGATGTCGCCACCGAGTCCACAGCCGAAGCAGTGCCACGACTCACGGACCGGGGTGACGACGAACGATGGCGTCTTCTCGCCGTGGAACGGGCACAGCCCCTTGTAGGTGGTGCCCGCCTTCTTGAGTGCGACCGTCTCGCCGACGACGTCGACTACGGACAGCTTGCTCTTGACTTCGGCAGTCACGCCGACCGACAAACGCCCACTCCTCCGTCACGCGATCGGGTCATCCCCAGGGCCAACGATCCGCGCCACGCTCTCTCGGGGCACCCGCTGCCCCTGCCTGACGGCCGAATGTCGGGAACGTCCCGTACGGTCCCGAACATGGCTGTGGGCCTGTCAAGTCTTGACAAGCCCGAAGACCGCTGAATCTACGCTCCGAACCCTGCCTTGTCAAGTACTTGTCAATACCCTCATAGGGTATGCCATGTGGTCCGCACCAGTAGGGTTTGTGCGCAGTCCATTTATGAGCTCTCAGTGAACTGTCGCGCGAAGTGCCGCCGCGACGGAATCGTGAGAGCGGCCCGCTCGGCCGGCGGTCCGTCATAGGGCCAGTTCCGAGCCCTCGGCGGACGACCGCACGACATCGTCGAATGTCGACTCAGGCGAATACGCGACGTACGACGCCCCGTCGGCGGCCAAAGGGCGACGGGCCCACCACAGTTGGAGGCTGCTCGGGTGTCCGTGGCGGATGCTCTTCTCGCGCGCCGAGGCGACGTTGATCTCCTCGAGCGGGAGGGCGACCTCGATGAGCTTCTTTCGGGCCTTGACGGGGACCTCGTCGGTCACTGCGGCCGTCTCCAATCGTTGCCGGGCATGACCCGCTTCATGAACTGATCGAACAGCGGCACGGTGAAGTCCGTGTCGCCGTGAGCCGGACTCCAGATCATCCCCTTGTTGATGAGCTGGTTTCGAACCGGGGCCAGTGACGTGACCTGGCGACCGAGCTTTCGCGCGATGTCGCCCGATCGATGCGGCCCGGGCCCAAGGTCCGCCATCGCCCGCAGGTAACGCTTCTCCGTCGGCGTCAGGCGATCGAACCGCACGCCGAAGAACCCGGCGTCAAGAGCCGCGGTCGCCGTCGCGGATGCGGCAACCACGTCGCGGTCGGTGATCGGCGACTCGTTCGCTGCATCCCAGGAGTGCTTGCCCCATTCCTGAAGGAAGTAGGCGTAGCCCTGGGTGATGGCGATGATCCGGGCGACCGCCTCGCCCGTGATCTCGGCGCCTTCGTCGTGGATCGGCTTCACGATGGCCAGCTCCGCCGCCGCGTGGTCCAGTGGGCCGACTTCGGGAAAGTCGAACAGGCGCTCCGCATAGGACTTCGCGCGCCCCATCCGGCCCCGAAGCTGCGGCAACCCGGCCCCGACGAGGACGACCGGCAACTGGCGCTGCGCGGCCCGGTGGAGTGCCACGATCAACGACGCAAGCTGCTCCTCCTCCACGTACTGCAGCTCATCGATGAAGATCGCCAGTACGGTGTCCGCGGCTGCGGCTGCGGCCCCGGCGGCCTCCAGCAGTGCCTGGAGGTCGTGCTCAAGGTCACCGTTGTCGGCGAGTCCGGGTTCGGGGTCGACGTCGAGCCCGACCTCGATGTCCTGGTACTTCACCTTGAGCGCCTTCGCAAAGCCCGCCAGACCCCGCAGCGCGCGGGTCGCGAGGTCCTTGGCGCGCTCCTCACGGGACAACCTCAGGAGCGCGACTCTCAGCTCTGGCGCCAGGAGCGCCGGAAGTGATCGCGACTCCGGTGCCTCGATGCGCAACGTGTGGATGCCGGATGCTTCTGCATCGTCACGCATCCGGTCGAGGAGAACGGTCTTGCCGACGCCCCTGAGTCCAAGCATCAGGACGCTCTTTGCCGCACGTCGCGCTCGGACGCGGGTGAGCACCACCGAAACGGTGTCGAGCAGGCGGTCGCGTCCGGCAAGCTCCGGGGGCGGGGCCCCCGCCCCCGGAGCGAAGGGGTTCGTAGCTGGGTTCATGGCACGATCATAGCAAGCTTAGTCATCTTACTCACCGACGATAAGATGTCTAAACTGCACATAGATGCACCGTAGCACGTCAACTCGGTTCCGTAGCCTTCGCGAGCAGGTCGGCGAGCGGGAAGTTGACGCTGACCCCGTTGAAATCGGTGGTGACGCCGCGGTCGTCGAACGGACGGCGGACGTAGCGGGCCAGCTCCGTCTCGGTGCCCGGGTCGGCAACGATCGCGAGGATGAAGTCTCCTACTCGGTGAGCCTGGTCAGGCAGGCGACCGCGCGACAAACGGCTGAGCCGCGTTCGTTAGGCGCTCCTGCTATCGTCAACCGCGACCGGAGCATGCCCGAAGGAACCGACGATGCAACGAGCCGCGACCATCATCATCCTCGCCCTAGCGGTAGCCACCATCGCTGCCGCCTGTTCCTCCGCTGGTGGCACATCGCCGAGTCCTGCTGCTCCGGGGGACTCGACGAACCCAGGCGCCAGCGCTGCCACACGCATCGAGGTGACCCTGTCCGACGCCATGCGGATCGAGCCATCGGCGATGACCGTGCCGGCCGGCGTCCCGGTCACCTTCGTCGTGACCAATGCGGGCTCGATCGAACACGAGTTCTATCTGGGCGACGACGTGGCTCAGGACGAGCACGAACAGGAGATGACGTCCATGGGCGGGATGACCCACGACGAACCTGCCGGGATCGCCCTGGAGCCGGGCGAGACGAAGGAACTGACCTACACATTCACGTCGCCAGGTCGGACCATCGCCGGCTGCCACGTCGTCGGCCACTACGGCGCCGGTATGAAGGCGGACATCACCGTCGAGGACTGACCTGCGCCTTCACGATCCCGACGCGAGCAGGGCCTCCGTCAAGGGGTCGGGAACACCATCGAAGTAGCGGTCGAGGACACGCCCGAAGATCGGATCGTGCGGCGCGGCCCGCTGGAACAGGGTCATGCACGAGCGGACCTTCGCTGCATCGAGTGACCCGAAGATCTCTACAGCCGATCGCTCCGGGATGGCGAGGATGCACTCGCTGCACTCACGGAGGCGCGCGCCAAGCACCGGATGCGCAAGGTACGCCCGGGCCTCGACGAGCGACGTGATCGCGTAGAAGCGCGAGGTCTCGCTTCGCCCGAGACCGATGAGCTGCGGGAAGATGTACCAGATCCAGTGACCGGTCTTGCGGCCGCTCCGGAGTTCCCCGAGGACGCCCTCGTAGACTCCGGATTGTGCGACGAGGAAGCGCTCGAGGTCGTCGTTCACGGCCATGTCCGCGCCCGCCCGCGATCCGGCGTCACAGCGGCGGGAGGCCAAGACAGTCGCGAACGGCGTTCTCAAGGCGCTCCGAACGGTCATAGCCGGCGATCTCGGCCGTGGCGAAGCCAAGCGCGTAGCCCCCGGCACGACTCCACCAGCCGACGCTGCCACCGAGTCCGCCCATGCCGAAGCCGTCCGCATCAAGGACGACGCCGACTCCCCACTCGCGTTCGTCGCCCATCACGAGATCGGTGCCGGAGGCCGCGACCGAGGTCATGGTCGCAAGCATCGCGGACGAAAGGATCCTCCCCTCGTCCAGCGCGACGTAGAGTCCGGCGATCCCTCGTGCCGTCCCGTGCCCGTTCACCGCCGGGATCTCGGCGCGACGCCAGCGCTCACCGTTCACGACGTCGCGATCGATGGCTCCCGGCGGGTTGGCGAACCCACGCCGAAGCACGTCGGTCCAGCCCTCCTGGGTGGCCCGGAACGCATCGTCGAACCCGACGAGGTCAGCGACACGCTCGAGCTGAGCGTCCGTCAGGCCGATGTGGAAGTCGAGGTCGTTCGGTCCACAGATCTCATCGGCGAGGAAGCGACCGAGCGACCGGCCGTCCACCCGGCGGACGACCTCGCCGATCAGGTGGCCGTAGAACAGCGCCGCCTCGCCGTGGGCGGCCCCGGGCTCCCAGGCCGGGGTCTGCGCAGCCAACGACCGACACAGGAGTTCCCAGTCATAGAGCGCCGATTCGGGAAGCGGCGCGTCGAGCACGACGTGGCCGGACTGGTGGGCAAGGATCTGGCGCATCGTCGTCCGTGCCGTCATCTCCGGCCAGTAGGTCGCGATCGGTGCATCGAGGTCGATGCGACCCCGATCCGCGAGCACGAGCGCGGTCAGCGCGGCGAACGGCTTGCAGACCGAGTAGGTCATCACGATGGTGTCCGAGCGCCACGGTCGCGTTCGCCCTTCGTCCGCGAAACCGCCCCACAGGTCCACGACCCATCGACCGCCGTGCCAGACCGCGAGCGATGCCCCCGGCCCGTCGCCATCGCGGACGACCGACGCGAACACCTCGCGCACTGGCTTGAAGCGGGGATCGACCTCCCCCTCGACCGTCACGGGGTCCTCACGGGGACGGATGCCGCCGCCGGACGCTCGGTCGGGCGGGATCGGCGGCATCGCATGGCGCGGAATCTACTCGTGATCGGGACCCGGGATCGCCTCAGACAACCGATTGCCGCGGCGAGCCCGCGCCGACGTCCGAGCGGATGACAAGCGAGCCTGACCCGTGATATAAGGACATCTTGTATCGAGACAGCGCAGCAACGACGCCGCAGAAGGTGGGGGGTACGAGGGGTCATGACCGCACCAACGATCACTGCGCGGCCGGACGGACCGGCGGCTCGGCTGCGCGCCGCCACGACACCCATCCACCGGGCGACGGAGGCCGAGCCGTTCGTCGTCTCGTTGCTCGCGGGCGAGCGGTCGGTCGATGACTATCGTTCGCTTCTCGCGCAGCTCCACCCGGTCTACCTGGCCCTCGAGGAGGCGACCGCTGCCACGCGAGGGAACGCCCCTGCCGTGGCCGCCGGACTCTTCGATGAGCGGTTGGACCGCGCGCCGGCCATCGCTCACGACCTCGAGACGCTCGCGACCGATGGGGTGACCCCGGCACCCCTCGCCGAGACGGAGGCCTACGCGGCACGCCTGGCGACGATCACCGGTGACTGGGCGCGGCTCCTCGCCCACCACTACGTCCGCTACCTGGGTGACCTCTCCGGCGGTCAGATCGTGGCCGAGATGCTCCGTCGCCACTACGGCCTGACCGCCGAGGCCCTCACCTTCTACGCCTTCGACGGCCTCGGCTCGAAGGGCGCGTTCAAGACCCGCTACCGCGAGGGCATGGACACGATCCTCGCGGATCCGGCGACGTACGAGGTCGTCCTCGACGAAACGGTCCGGGCATACGAAGCCAACCGCGCGCTGTTCGCCGCGCTCGAGCGCGCCAGGTCCTGACCCCGATGCCACGGGGACGCGTCGCCGTCTATGCGGCCGTCCTCCTCGCCTTTCTCGACAACTTCGCGCTCCTGCCGCTGATCGCGCCGCGCGCCCAGGAGCTTGGTGCGGACGCGATCGGTGTCGGGCTGGCGGTCGCCGCGTACTCGCTGACCAACCTGGTCCTGAACCTGCTGGGCGGGAGCCTCACGGACCGGTTCGGCCGTCGTCCGGTCGTCCTCCTGTCGCTCGCCGGTTCCCCGATCTGCATCGCGCTCTACGGTCTTGCCCCGACGCTGGCCGTCTTCCTCGCGGTCCGCGTCCTGCACGGGGCGCTGGGTGGGGCGCTCATGGTCTCGCTCTTCGCGCTGCTCGGTGATCTCGCCCCCGAGGGTCGGCGAGGGGCCGCGATCGGCCGGGCCGGCGCGTTGATCGGACTGGCGGGGGTCATCGGGCCGGCCGGAGCCGGTCTGGCCGCCAACGCCCTCGGGTCGACAGCCACCCTCCTCGGCCTCGCCGTCGTGCTGGCGGTCGGTCTTGGCCTGGTCTGGCTGGCGCTCCCGGAGACGCTCCCGGTCGGCGCCATCCGCGAGCGGACCCCGGGGACCTGGGGTCGTCTGCTCAGCGATCCGCGGATCCGGGTGGCGTGCCTGACGATCTTCGGACTCGAGGTCGCGGTCGGTGTCGTCACCGGGTTCCTCAAGGACGGCATCATCGAGCGCGGCATCGAGGCGGGGATGGATCCCGAGCGGGCGCTCCGCTACGCGACCGGCGCCCAGGGCGGGCTGTTCAGCATCTTCGCGGTCATCGCCATCGTCCTCATGCTGAGCCCGCTGGCACGGACGGTCGATCGACGCGGGATCGTCGGGGTCGGCGTCGTCGGCCTGCTCGCCGCCGCCGCGGCCACCACGGTCCTCGCCGTGAGTAGCGCCCTCGCTGCCGACATCATCGGGATCGCGCTCTATGGCGTCGGCTTCGGTCTGGTGTTCCCCGCGTCCGCGGCGATGGTCGGGATCGCGGCACCGGTCGCCGAGCGCGGCCGCGCCTACGGGTTGTGGAACGTCGCCTTCGATGCCGGTCTGGTCGCGGGACCGCTCGTCGCCGGGTTCGCGGCGACGGGGCTCGATGCCGCTCCTTTCT
>CAYNGM010000002.1:0-25215 GCA_964396565.1 uncultured Anaerolineaceae bacterium
AGCCGCAGCGGCGGCGTTGCCCCGGTACGTGAACGCGACATCGGCCCCCTGGGTCGCCAGACGCAGCCCGATGGCACGCCCGATGCCACGGGATCCGCCGGTGATGAGGGCGGTCCTTCCGCTCAGGTCGATCATGATCGGTATCCCTCCTGGTCCCAGCCGTCAAGGACGATGAATGACTTGGTCATAAGGGCCAGGCGCTCGTCGACGATGGTCGCGCCCGGGAAGTGACGACGCAGTTCGCGTCTGCTGAGCAGGCGGATCGAACGGACGTCGGCCATCGCCTTGTGCGGGTCAGGCTGACGCGGATGCCAGCCGAGATCCAGGTGCTGGAGAAGCCAGGCGCGGACCCTCATCGGCAGGACTCCGAAGAACGGGAACAGGAAATGGGGCTCCAGCGGGAAGAAGCGGTTCGGCGTCTGCAGATACACGCGCCGGCCGACACGTCGAACCTCGGCTGCCATGCGGGCCTGCAGTTCAGGGGTCGGCAGATGCTCTATCACCGAGTTCGAGACCACGACGTCGAATGCGTCATCACCGTATGCCGAGAGGTCAGCGGCGTCGCCGATGGTCGACGAGATATTCGAGAACGGCACGTCCTGGGGGATCAGGTTAAGGAGGACGATGTCGATGCGCTCGGTTCCTGCGTACCCGAGGCGCTCCCAGAACGACGTCGTCCCGCCGACGTCGAGGATGCGGACCGCGCCCGGAAGCGCATCGACGAGTTCGCGGAACCTGGCGAACCGACGCTGTCGGAAGCGATCAGCCGCCGACCCCGGTCGACGAGCATCAGCGAGATCGCGCAGCCGAGCCGTCATCGGGCCGGTGTGCCGATCACGCTCCGACCCGGCTGGCCGGCTCCGGATCGCCGGGTACCACGTCATCGAGCGGAACGTGGATCCCCGATGGCCGGTCCAGTATCTCGGCGAGTGCCACCGGGATCGGATCGACCGAGTCCCAGTCGACCGGCAGCCGGACTGCCACATCCTCGGGCCGGACTGCGGCATCGCCGGCGACACCGGCCGCGGGGTCGGCCGTCCACTCGATGGCGACCGCCCCACTCGTGAAACCGGCCCCGAAGGCGACGATCACGATCCTGTCGCCAACCTTGACCCGACCCTCGTTGACCGCCTCGGCGAGGGCGATCGGCACTGACGCGGCCGACGTGTTCCCGTAGCGGTCGAGGTTCACGTACATCCGATCCATCGGCAGATCCAGGCCCTTTGCCACCGCCTCGATGATCCGGATGTTCGCCTGGTGAGGGATGAACAGGTCGATGTCCGCCGGGTCGAGACCGGCCTTGGCGATCGAGGCCAGCGCAGTCGTCGCGAGGGTCCGCGTCGCGAACCGGTAGGTCTCCTTGCCCTCCATCCGGATGTAGTGCTCACCGCGCGCGATGGTCGCGGCCGATGGTGGGCTCTTGGCCCCGCCCGCCGGCAGCCAGATCATGTACGCACCCTGGGGCTCGGTCGTCATCTCGATACCGAGACCGCCACCGGGCTCCGTCGCCGCCGAGAGCACCACGGCGCCCGCCCCATCGCCGAACAGGATGCACGTGCTCCGGTCGGTATAGTCGAGGAACCTCGTCAGCAGCTCCGCGCCGATGACCAGCACGTGCCGCGCCAGCCCGCTCGTGATGTAGGCCTGGGCGGTGGCGTAGGCGTAGACGAACCCCGAACATGCGGCGGCGACGTCCATCGCGGCCGCCCGCGTGTTTCCGATGGCCTCCTTGACGAGGGCCGCGGTGGATGGCATCCAGTAGTCCGGAGTGAGCGTGGCGAGCAGGATGAGATCGATGTCGTCAGGCTCGAGACCAGCCGTCCGGATCGCCCGGAGCGAGGCGACGGCAGCCATCGATGCCGTCGTCTCGTGGGCGGCCGCGACGCGTCGCTCGCGGATCCCCGTGCGCTGGACGATCCACTCATCCGAGGTATCGACCATGCGCTCGAGATCGGCGTTGGTCAGGACGCCGGCGGGGGCATAACGGCCCCATCCGGTGACATGGGCACGGATCGCAGGCGAGGGCGATGCGTTCACAGCGGCTCCACCTCGATCAGGGGCTGCTTCGCCTTGACCAGCGTCCCGCTCTCGGGGACGACCTTGACCACCCTCCCCGCGAGGTCGGACTTGATCTCGTTGAACAGCTTCATCGCCTCGATGAGACCGATGATCTGGCCGACGGCTACCTCGCCACCGACCGACACGTAGGGTGCCGAGCCGGGGGCGGGCGAGGCATAGAAGATCCCCGTCAGGGGGGCCTTGACCGAGGGGCGGGCTGCCGTAGCGGGGTCGCGTCCGGCGGTGCTCGGCTCGCCGGCGGTCCCGCGGCCCGGCGAACCGGCACTCCCCGGATTGACCATCGGGGTGGCAGGGCCAGCGGCCGCCGGTGCGGGGAGCGCGACCGGCTTGCGCAACGTGAGCGCCGTGCCGCCTGCCTCGACCTCGAGCTCCGTGAGATCCGAGCGGTCGAGGATCCGCGCGAGGTGGTCGATGAGGCCGAGCAGCGCGGTGTCGCCTGCATCGCGCGGCGTGGACGAGCCCGAGCCGGCGTCGGTGACGACCGCCTCGACGACCTCCTGCTCGTTGGGCATGCCGACCCCGAGCGACACGTGCGGATCGGTCATGACGCCCACCGCGCGAAGATGAGCGCCGTGTTCTGACCACCGAACCCGAACGAGTTGCTCATCGCGACACGAACATCACGGGTGGTCGCGGCCTTCGGGGTCAGGTCCAGTCCCTCGCCCGCCGGGTCGGGCGACGCCAGGTTGATCGTCGGCGGGATGCGACCGTGACGGATGGCGAGGATGGTCACGATCGCCTCGATGGCGCCGGCTGCGCCAAGGGTGTGACCGAGCATCGACTTGTTGGCGGTCACGGCGACCCTCGGCGCGTGGTCGCCGAAGATGGTGCGGATCGCCGCCAGCTCCGCCTTGTCGCCCTCGGGCGTGGATGTCGCGTGGGCGTTGACGTGATCGATATCGGTCGGGACGAGACTCGCCTTATCCAGCGCGCGGCGAGCCGCCCGCACGGCCCCCATCCCGCCCGGCGCCGGCAGCGTGATGTGGGAGGCGTCGGCCGTGGCGCCGTAGCCGACGAGCTCGGCAAGCGGCTGTGCACCCCGCGCATCGGCATGTTCGAGGGCCTCGAGCACCACGACGCCGGCCCCCTCGCCACACACGAACCCATCACGCTCGATGTCGAACGGTCGCGACGCCGCCGCCGGATCGTCGTTCCGGGTGGACAGCGCGCGCATCGCCGCGAACCCGCCGATGAGCGGCTCGAATATCCCCGCCTCCGTCCCGCCGGCAAGCATGACCTCTGCGTCGCCGCGCCTGATGATCTCCGATGCCTCGCCGATGGCGTGCCCGCCTGTAGCGCAAGCCGATACGGCCGCGAAGTTCGGTCCGGTCATCCCGAAGTGGATCGCCACCTGGCCGGCGCCGATGTTGGGGATGCCCATCGGGATCAGGAACGGGCTGATCCGGTCCGGCCCGCGCGTAGCGTTCAGGGAGATACCCTCGGTGAGCGTCCCTACCCCGCCGAGCCCGGTCCCCAGGATGACCCCCGTGGCCTCGGCGAGTTCGCCCTCCAGACGCTCCGGCAGACCGGCCTGGTCCATCGCCTGGCGTGCCGCCACGAGCCCGAGCTGGATGTAGCGGTCGGTGCGTCGCTGCTCCTTGCGGTCGAGGACACCACTGGCGTCGAAGTCCTTGACCTCGGCGGCGATACGCGCGGTCAGGCGTGACGGGTCGAACGAGGCGATGGTCGCGACCCCGGAGCGACCGGCCAATAGCCCGCTCCACGTCGACTCGACGTCATTGCCAAGGGCAGTGACCATGCCCATCCCGGTCACCACGACCCGTCGTGTCATCGGACGAGCTTGCCGGTACGGACGGTCGCCGCGCGGTACACATCACCGGCAAGGCCGCGGGCCGAGATCGCGTTGGCGACCGACATGGTGTCGAACTCCGTGCGCCGGATCTCCGCCTTCACCTCGTCGCCGTCGATGTCGATCAGGGCCCACGACGCGGTCGGGTCGCCGTCGAAGGTGTAGCCCGCCGAGCCGTCGTTGACGATGATCTTCCAGCCGAGGTCGCGGACCTCCGGCCTGTGGGTGTGGCCGCAGACGATGATCCGCGCATCGGTCCGGGCGACGCGCTCGATCGTCACGGCCGGATCGAGACCCATGTCGAAACCAGCCGTCTGCGAGCCCGGCGAGGCGTGGCAGACGAGCACGAGCGTCCCGTCAGCGAGGCGCCAGCGTCGCTCGGCCGGCAGGCGGCGGAGCCAATCGATACGGTCCGGGCCAAGGGCGTCATGTGCCCATTCGGCCGCCGCGACCGTCGCCTCGGGTACGCCGTCGGTCATCCACGGGAAGGCGGCCGCGTAGTCGAAGTCGGCGACCGCGATGTCCGTATTGCCGGCGATCACCAGGGCACCGTCATCGGCGAGCGTCCGCAGCACGTCCACGACCATCGCCGGCTCCGGTCCATGGATCGCCAGGTCGCCGGCCACGAGGACGCCGTCCGGCTTCACCTTGGCGATGTCGGCGAGGACGGCCTCCATCGCGACGGCATTGCCGTGGATGTCGGAGAGCGCGGCGAGACGCGTCATCGGAGCAGCCCGGCCGGCGGGATGATGAACGACAGGAGTCCCTCGCAGGCGACCTCACCCTCGACCGTCGCGACCGCGCGTCCCTTGCCGAAGCGCGATCCGAGCTTCTCCATGGTGACCTCGAGACGGAGCGTGTCGCCGGGGACCACGATCCGCTTGAAACGCACATCGTCGATGCCCGCGAACAGCCCTATCCGGTCGCCGAAGCCGGGCTGCAGTGCGACATAGGCTCCCATGGTCTGGGCCAGCGCCTCTACCTGGAGGACACCGGGCATCACCGGCAGCCCCGGGAAGTGCCCCTGGAAGAACCACTCGGTCGCGGTCACCGCCTTGAGCCCGACGATCCGCTTCAGCGTCTGGTCGTACTCGACGATCCGGTCCACGAGCAGGAACGGCCAGCGGTGCGGGAGGAGCCGCTCGATCGCCGCGACGCTCAGCGGGAGCTCGATGGCGGAGTCGGGGGTCGACACCCCTTCTGCGGGCGAGCCCCCGCCGGGGGTCGATGCTTGTGTCGCTGGGGCGGCGTTGGTCACGGGCGTCTCCTGGAGGATGGTGGCAAGTCTGGGCGGCGGGCGGCGGGTCGCCGTACATTCGTGTGCAGGTCTGCAACCGATACGAAGAGACGAGCGGCGTGTCCGGTGGCGAGTACGGACATCACGCCGACCGGGCGGCAGCCGCCAGGAATGCCGCGCTGCCCACGCGATCGAGGAGGTTCGTGGTCATCCGTCCCGCCAGGAAGGTCTCCGAGGCAAGGAGCGCCTGGTGGATCGCCACGTTGGTCACGAGCCCGTCCACGACGAGCTCCTCGAGCGCGACCCGACCGCGAGCGATGGCACTGGCTCGGTCGGGCCCCCAGACGATGAGCTTGCCCAGCAGCGAGTCGTAGTAGGGCGGGACCTCGTAGCCCGTGTACAGGTGTGAATCCATCCGGACACCAGGGCCACCTGGTGCGTGGTACTGCTCGACGATGCCTGCCCCGGGCCGGAAGTCATTGTCCGGATCCTCGGCGTTGATCCGGAACTCGATGGCGTGGCCGTGCATCGCGATGTCCGTCTGGCTGAACCCGAGCGGCTCGCCGGCGGCGATCCGCAGCTGGGTGGCGACCATGTCGATGCCGGTCAGCATCTCGGTCACCGGATGCTCCACCTGGACGCGGCAGTTGATCTCGATGAAGTAGTAGTCGCCGGCGCCATCGACCAGGAACTCGAGCGTGCCCACGTTCTCGTAGCCGGCCGCCACGACCGCCCGGACCGCCCGCTCCGCGAGCTCGGCACGCGCAGCGTCGGAGAGGGCCGGCGTGGGCGCCTCCTCGAGGATCTTCTGGTGGCGACGCTGGACCGAGCAGTCACGCTCACCGAGGTGGACGCCGTGACCGTAGCGATCGACCGCGACCTGGACCTCCACGTGCCGATTCTCGTCGAGCCACTTCTCGAGATATAGCGAGTCATCACCGAAGGCGGCCTTGGCCTCCGAACGGCAGACCCGCAGGACCGACTCGAGCTCGCGCGGGGTCCGGACCATGCGCATGCCCTTGCCGCCGCCACCGGCGGAAGGCTTGACGAGGACCGGGTAGCCGATCCGCTCGGCCTCGCTGAGCGCATGCAGGTCATCGCGCAGCATGCCCTCCGAGCCCGGGATGGTCGGCAGGCCGTAGCCGGCGAGCAGCGACCGCGTGCCCGCCTTGCTGGCGAACCGCTCAAGGACCGGTGCCGGCGGGCCGATGAACGTCAGGTCGTGGGCGGCCACGACCTCGGCGAAGCCCTCGTCCTCCGACAGGAAGCCGTAGCCTGGGTGGATGGCGTCACAACCTGTCACGAGGGCCGCCGAGATGACTGCCGGGGCCGACAGGTAGGAACGCGCCGCCTCCGCCGGTCCGATGCAGATCGCCTCGTCGGCGAGCTGGACCGGCAGCGATCCGCGATCCGCCTCGCTATAGGCCACGACCGCCTCGATATCGAGTGAGCGGCAGGCACGCAGGATACGCAGGGCGATCTCGCCGCGGTTGGCGATGAGGACCTTACGGAACATCGGCCGCGCCTCGCTCCGCGGTCACACTGCCGGCCGCACCGGCCATGTCGACGATGGCCTCGACGACCAGCAGGTCCTGGCCGTACTCCACGGCATCGCCCGACTCGGCCAGGCTGGCCCCGATCAGCCCATCGATCGGCGCAAGCACCTCCTGGGCGACGCCGAGCATGTCCACCGCTCCGATCCGATCACCGGAGCGCACCCGATCACCGACGGTCAGGTCGGTCCGCGGACGATAGATCCCGACGGCCGGCGAGGTCGCGACCACACGCGTGTCGGAGCGGCCATCGGATCGTGTCCCGCTGACCGCATCCGGGTGGTGTGGCGGACGCGGGATGCGCTCGCCTGGGTGCTCGCCACCGGCGATCGTGCGGTCGCGCTCGCCTGGTCGACGATCCCTACCGACTGCCGATGCCGTCCCGACGGTCGCCACGGATACCGCGCCGGGAGCGCGTCGGAGGCGGACCCGCCAGGCGCCCTCACGAACCTCCAGCTCACCCAGTCCGGTCGCGGCGAGCCTGGCGACGAGCGTCGGCAGGAGCTCCTCGCTCAGGCGCTCGATGGCGGCATGATCGGCGGCCCGCTCGGCCGGTGAGCGTTCGGGCCCACCGCCCCCGGGTCGTCGTCGTTCGGGCACTCGCTAGACCTCCTCGCGCGCCGGCGGGTCGTCCCGGGACCAGCCCTCCAGCCCGGGCGCCGGCGGCCGCCGACCGGTCTCGAGCAGCTCCCGCAGGCGTCCCGCCAGACCCCGGTCCACGCGCTCGGGGACCATCGTCGGCGCGGCTTCAGTGTAGGCGCCCAGCGACCGATATCGCCGGTAGCGCGCGTCGATCAGGTCATCGATCGACATCTCGTCCAGCGCGGCCAGGCGGTCCACGATGATCGACTTCAGGCGCCGTGCGGTCTCCTCGGGTTCGTCGTGTGCCCCTTCCCCGGGCTCGGGAACGACGAGATCGACCACGCCGAGGGCATGCTGTTCGGCAGCCGACATGCGCATCGCCGCAGCGGCGATGGCCGCCTGGTCCGGGCTCCGCCAGAGGATCGACGCACATCCCTCGGGAGTGATCACCGAGTAGACGGCGTTCTCGAGGGCGATGACGACGTCGCCGACAGCGATGGCCAGGGCGCCGCCAGAGCCGCCCTCACCGGTTATCACCGCGACGATCGGGGTACGCAGCCGGCTCATGAGTCCGATCGAGCGCGCGATGGCCTCGGCGATACCGCGCTCCTCCGATTCGGGACCGGGGTAGGCGCCCGGGACATCGACGAAGGTGATGACCGGCAGACCGAAACGCTCGGCCAACTCCATCGCCCGCATCGACTTGCGATAACCCTCCGGGTGCGGCATCCCGAAGTTGCGCCTGATGTTCTCGTCTGTGTCGGCGCCCTTCTGCTGCCCGACCACGACCACGCGTCGGCCATCGAGCCTGGCGAGGCCGGCCACGATCGCCGCGTCGTCGCCGAACAGACGGTCACCGTGGAGTTCCACGAAGTCGTCCATCATCGCGGCCACGAACTCCAGGGTCCTGGGTCTGCGCAATGACCGGGCGAGCTGGACACGCGACCAGACCTCGTCACGCGAGGCCGCGCTGGCCGGCTCAAGGGTCCGACCGTTGGTACGGAGGCCGTCGACCTCCGGGGGTGTCGCCGGCAGCGCGTCGGCGTCGCTGTCGCCGCCGGCGATGTCACCGACCCGGTCGGCGATCGTCGAGAGGAACGACAGAGGCCGGAAACCGGGGACGCCGTCGTCGGCGACCGGTTCGTCGCCGGGCTCCCCGCGCGGCAGGATGAGCCGCAGGAGGTGCGTCAACTCGTCGCGCAGTCCTGCCCGGGCCACGACGAGGTCCACGAATCCATGGCTGAACAGGAACTCGGCCCGCTGGAAGCCGGGCGGCAGCTCGGTGGCGATCGTCCCGGCGGAGACCCTCGCACCGGCGAACCCGATCAGCGCATCAGGCTCGGCGATGTTGATGTCGCCGACCGCCGCGAACGAGGCAAACACGCCGCCGGTCGTCGGATCCGACAGGATGGACAGGTACGGCACACCCGCCTCGCGCAGGCGCTCCAGCGCGGCCATCGTCTTGGCCAGCTGCATCAGGGCGAGCGTTCCCTCCTGCATCCGCGCCCCGCCGGAGGCGCTGACGACGAGCAATGGGACCCTGGCGGCAAGGGCATGTTCGGCGGCTCGCGTGACCTTCTCGCCGACGACCGCACCCATCGAGCCACCCATGAACCCGAAGTCCATGACACAGGCGGCCACGAGCGTCCCGCCGATCGAGCCGGTTCCCCACACTGCCGCATCGCGCATCCCGGTCGCGAGCTGGGCGGCTGCGAGCCTGTCCGGGTAGGCCTTCTGGTCCACGAACCCAAGTGCGTCCACCGATTGCAGGGCGGCATCGTGCTCCGCGAACGAACCGTCGTCGAAGAGCGACTCGATACGCGCCGCCGACGACATCCGGAAGTGGTGCCCACAGGTCGTGCACACGCGCAGGTTCTTGTCGAGCTGCTTGTTGAACAGCATGGTCGAGCAGGTCGGGCACTTGGTCCACAGGTCGGGCGGATAGACGTCCCGACGGGCACGGAACGAGGGCAGCTTGAGCGGCATCAGGCGATCCTCGCCCGGGCGACGGCGCGGACCGCGCGTGCCATCGCGGCGTCATCGGTCGGGTGGGTCAGGCGCCACGCGACGAATGCGGCACCGGCCACCGACAGCGCCGCCGAGGTCAGTACGCCACCGATGAGCGCGGGCCGAGCGATGACCGGGCGATCCGGGGTCCCGCTGGCGCCGGTGCGGTCGGCGCGTCGCGGGAACTCGACCAGCGCCCCGCCCCCCGCTTCTCCGCGGGCACGTGTCGCCGCGGCTTCGGCCAGTCGGCCGGCAAGCCGTTCCTCGAACCGGAACGATGGGTGGAAACGCGGCAGCGCACCCGCCAGGCGGCGCGCGCCCGCGGCGAGTTCGGGCGGGACCCCGCTGGTGTCCACGGGCTGACGACTCAGCAGCGACTCGAGGTAGCGATCGACGACAAGCGCCTCGACCTCGTCGCTGGTGCGTGGATCGCCGGTCATCGATCCTCGCCGCGCAGGTCGCGGGCGACCGCGCGCAGGGCTCGATGGAGGAGGACCCGGACCGCGCCTTCGGATCGATCGAGGATCTCGGCTATCTCGTCGGTCGGGAGTTCGTGGACGAAGCGCAGGACGATCGCCTGGCGCCGGTCATCGGGGAGACGCCCGATCGCCCGCCAGGCCGCGGCGGCTTCCTCGCGGACGATGGCTGAGCCTTCGATGTCGGTCGGGTCGGCGGCCAGTGCCGCGGCCTCGAGCGTGGCCTCGGGACGCCGGCGACGTCCACGCTTCCGTTCGGCGATGACATTGCGGGCGATCCTGAACAGCCAGATCCGGAAGGTGGACGCGTCCTCGCCATCGCGCGCATCGGCACGCTCCTCGAAGCGGGGCAGCGCGGCGAGGGCGTGGAGGAACGTGCGTTCGGTGGCGTCCTCCGCCTCGTGATGGTCGCCGAGCTCGTAGACCGCGACGTTGTACACCTGGGCGACGTACTTCCGGTACAGGGCCTCGAACCGGGCCGGGTCCGCGCGCGCCGCCTCGACCAGCGACCGATCGCGGTCCATGCGGACGACGCGTGCGGAAGCCGCTCCCTCCGGGCGGCTCATCTTCCTCAATGCCGGGCGTGCCACGTCGTTACACCCCGACCGCTGCCGGACCCGTCAGGCGGGCGTGACGGATCTCGCCGACGAGCACGACCCGCTCGCCCACGGGTGACGCCGGATCCTCGACCACGAGACCGCCACCGGCCACATCGACCCCGATGGCACGGACCGTGCTGACCGAACCATCCGGGGCGACGAGCCGCACGTCACGCCCCGTCGTGACCTGGCGGTCGATCCAGTCGGCGACATCGAAACGTCCCCCGCGGAGTGCCTCGACGCGCACCTCGAGACGGCCGAGGAACGCGTCGAGCAGGGCGATGTGGTCGATCGGGCGGCCCCCCGACGCGGCTCGGAGCGAGGTCATCCCGCCGGCCAGGCTTGGCGGGAACGCCTCGGCCGGCCACTCAGTGTTCAGACCGAGACCGATGACGAGACTGGGATCAGCCGACCCAAGCCCCGTACTCTCGCCGAGGACGCCGGCCACCTTGCGCACCTCGTCGGCGACCTGGGGCGCGTGCGGGACGACCCCTTCGATCGTCTCGATCACGAGGTCATTGGGCCACTTGAGCCGGATCGCCCGGTCGGGCAGGCCGGCGACCTCCTCGGCTGCGTCGGCCATCGCGAGCGAGACCGTCGCCGGGATCCGCCAGACCCGCTCCGCGGGAAGCCAGGCCGGCCGAAAGCCGAGTGACATCAGGAGCGCCGCACCAGCCGGCGCCGTCCAGCTCCGACCATCCCGGCCGCGTCCGGACGTCTGTTCGTCGGCGATCGCCAGGCAGACCTCGGGCAGGCCGCCAGCCAGCCAATCGCGAACGACGTCGTTGGTCGAGCCGACGGTCGCGAACCGCTCCTGGCGGCTGAGAAAGCCGGTCAACCGGCGGCCGCCACGTCCAGGGGCTCCGGGCGCTGGAGCTCGAAGGCACTGTGCAGCGCGCGCAGGGCCGTCTCGAGCTCAGCCTCGGCGATCATGCAGGTGATCCGGACCTCCGAGGTCGAGATCATCTCGATGTTCACGCCGGCGTCGGCGAGCGTGCCGAACATCCGCGCGGCATAGCCTGGCGCGTTGTGCAGACCGGCGCCGACGATGCTGACCTTGGCGACCGACGCGTCGGTCGTGAGTTCACGGGCACCAAGCTCCCTGATGATCGGGTCGAGCGTCTTCTTGGCCTTGCCCAGCTCGACCTGCGGGACGGTGAACGACATGTCCGTCTCGCCGCCGTGGCCGACGTTCTGGACGATCATGTCGACGTTCACGCCGGCTTCCGCAAGCGGGTCGAAGATCGAGCGCGCGATGCCCGGTCGGTCCGGCACCGCGACGACCGTGATCTTGGCGACGTTCCGGTCGTGGGCGAGACCGCGGACCTTGTTGCGCTGCTCCACGAGCGGATCCTCCCTGATGAGCGTGCCCGGCGCGTCCTCGAACGAGCTCAGGACTTCGATGACGACGTCGTTGACCCAGCCGAGCTCGACCGCCCGGACCTGCATGACCTGGGCGCCCTGATGTGCGAGCTCCAGCATCTCCTCGTAGCCGATGACGGGCAGTTGACGAGCCTCGCCGACGAGTCGCGGATCGGCCGTGTAGATGCCGCGGACGTCGGTGAAGATCTGGCAGCGGTCGGCGCGCAGGGCAGCGGCGAGGGCCACCGCCGTGGTGTCGCTGCCACCGCGCCCCAGGGTGGTGATCTCCATCTCGCCACCGGCCGGCGCGCTCTGGCCCTGGAAGCCGGCGACGATCACGACCTTGCCGCCATCGATCTCGTGGCGGATCCGCCGCGGCTCGACACCGGCGATGCGGGCCCGGCCATATGTCCCGTCGGTGGTGATGCCGGCCTGCGGCCCGGTCAGGCTGATGGCCGGCACTCCCAGCGCGTGGAGGGCCATGGATACGAGCGTCGCGCTCTGGTGCTCGCCGGTGGCGAGGAGGACATCGAGCTCGCGCGGATCCGGGTCGTCGGTCACCGCAGCGGCAAGACCGAGCAACTCGTCCGTGGTGTCGCCCATCGCCGAGACGACCACGACCAGGTCGTTCCCGGCCGCGCGCTCACGCGCGATCCGCCGGGCGACGCGCTTGATGCGGTCGGCTCCGGCGACCGACGAACCACCGAATTTCTGGACGACGAGTGGGGCAGGCATCCGTGCGGCATTCTAGCGCCGGGACGGGTTCGCACCCACCACCGCGACCGGACCACCGATGATGCTGCTGATGATGATGATGGCGACAACGACGACGACGACGACGACGACGACGACGACGACGACGAGGGAGAGTGACCGATGTGCTTTGATCACGACAGCCGCCCGCCGATAGCGCCGATAGCCGGCGGTGCCCTGGATGGTCGTCTCGTGACGCTCGAGGCGAGCGACGGCAATCGGTTCGCGGCGTTCCACGCCCGCGCATCGAGGCCCTCTGGTGCCGGCGTGGTCATCCTGCCCGATGTTCGCGGCCTGTATCCGTACTACGAGGAGCTGGCCCTGCGCTTCGCCGAGACCGGCATCGACGCGATCGCCATCGACTGGTTCGGACGGACGGCCGGCGTCGGACGGCGCGACGCCGACTTCGATTTCATGCCACACGTCTTCCGGACGACGTGGACCGGGATCGTCCCCGACATCGCGGCGTCGGTCGCCGCACTCAAGGCGACGGACGGTGAGCGCGCGGGCGCCACGAGCGCCTTCACCATCGGGTTCTGCATGGGTGGTCGGATGTCATTCCTGGCCGGGTCGCTAGACCTTGGCCTGGCCGGTGTGATCGGGCTGTACGGGACGCTGCGTGGACCGTGGCGCAACGACGCTCCGGCCCCGCTCGACCACGTAGCCGAGATCAGGGTCCCGCTGCTCGGTCTGTTCGGCGGGGCGGATGAGTCGATCACGCCCGACGCGGTCGCCGACTTCGAGGCGGGCCTTGAGGTGGCGGGTACGCCGCACCGGATCGTCACCTATGAGGGCGCCCCACACAGCTTCTTCGACCGCAAGGCTGCCGACTACGCCGCGGAAAGCGCCGCGGCCTGGGTCGAGATCCTCGACTTCATCGGGTCGCACACCGGCTGACGCCGGGCTGTGACAGGTGCCTCCGGAGCGCTAAGTGCAGTGCGCTGCGGTGGACCGGGTGTCTGGTTCGGTGGGGTGCTGGTCGGTCAGATCCGTGGTGTGATCCGTCGGCGCTGGCGGGGACGCCGTCCAGCCGTGGCGGTCAGTGCCTGGAGACGACCTTCGCGCCCTTGTTGCGTGGCTCGATGACCTTCACCCGACCGGGCAGGTCGGTGTCGGCGGCGACGGCGAGGAATGCCGCCTCGATACGGGCGATGTCGGCCATCGACGACGTGAACGCGATGATCGTGGATCCCGCTCCGGACAGGCAGGCGCCCAGCGCACCGGCCTTCCGTGCCGCCTCCACCAGCCGGGGGAGCTGTGGGTAGGCCGTCGCGCGATAGGGCTCGTGCAGTCGATCGACCGTCAGGTGGCGGAGCAGATCCGTCCGTCCGGACGCCAGCCCGGCGACGCCGATCCCGACGGCCGCGAGGTTCGCGACCGCGTCGGCGAGCGGCACCTTGGCCGGCAGTGCCTTGCGCATGTCCCGGGTCGCGAGGCGCAACTCGGGGATGAACAGGACCGCGCGAAGGTCACGCGGGCTGTCGAAGCGGATGGCCTCGACGCCGTCGTCGGTCACGGCACTCACCACGAAGCCGCCAAGAAGGACGGCGGCGGCGTTATCCGGATGCCCCTCGATGTCGGTCGCGACGCGGAGCATCGTCGGTGCGTCCAGCAGGTCGCCGAGCAGCGTGTTCGCGGCGACGACCCCAGCGACCGTGGCCGCCGCCGAGGAGCCGAGGCCGCGCGCCAGCGGGATCTCGTTCTTCATCGCGATACGCCAACCGACGCCGTCGGGCAGCGGGCCGCGAACGAGTTCGAGCGCAGCCTCGAGACCGCGGATGAACCGGTTATCCCGGTCGTGGGTCAGCTCGCCGCTCCCCTCCCCCTCGACGGTCAGTTCGATCTCGCCGCGGCTCCAGCCGCGGACCTCGACCTCGATGCGGTTGGTCAGCGCGAGGGCGACGCCCAGGCAGTCGTACCCGGCACCGAGATTGGCCGACGACGCGGGCACCTCCACGGTGATCCTGCGTCCGTCCAGTTCCGCCAGCCAGTGCCCGCCCATACCGTTCATTCCCCCTATGTCCAGCCCAGCGCGCGCGCGACCGCGCCGAGCGTCGGTGCTGCCTCGATGACCCCGGGCACCTGGCGCTCGGCGGTGTGTGGGTCCTTGAGTCCGTGACCGGTCAGCACGGCGACGACGGTCGCATCCGGGTCGAGCCGCCCGGCGGCGGCGACCTTGCGCAGACCGGCGACGCTCGCGGCCGAGGCCGGTTCGCAGAAGACGCCCTCGAGACGCGGCAGGTCGCGATAGGCGGCAAGGATCTCGTCGTCGCTGACGGCCTCGATCCTCCCACCGGACTCGTCCCGGGCTGCGATCGCCTTGTCCCATGACGCCGGGTTGCCGATACGGATCGCGGTGGCGACGGTATCGGGATGGTCCACCCGGCGGCCGTGCACGAGCGGGGCGGCGCCCGCCGCCTGGAAACCGAGGAGCTGCGGGGTGCCGCTCACGACGCCGGCACCGGCGTAATCGGTGAAGCCTTGCCAGTAGGCGCTGATGTTGCCGGCGTTGCCGACCGGGATGGCCAGGATGTCTGGTGCCCGGCCCAGCTCGTCGCAGATCTCGAATGCGGCGGTCTTCTGGCCCTCGAGGCGGAACGGGTTGACCGAGTTGACCAGGGTCACGGGGTGGTCATCCTGCTCGGCAAGACCCCGGACGATGGATAGTGCCTGGTCGAAGTTGCCGTCGATGGCGACGACCTTCGCACCCGCGACCAGCGCCTGGACGAGCTTGCCGAAGGCGATCTGGCCCTTGGGCAGGACCACGATGACCTCGAGTCCGGCGGCGGCTCCATAGGCGGCCGCACTCGCCGACGTGTTGCCGGTGGACGCACAGACGATGGCGTGCGCGCCCTCCTCCACGGCTCGGGCAACGGCCATGACCATCCCCCGATCCTTGAACGAGCCCGTCGGGTTCTGGCCCTCCACCTTGAGATAGAGGTTGGCAACGCCCAGGGTCTCGCCGAGGCGCTCGGCCCGGACGAGCGGCGTGTCGCCCTCGCCAAGGGTCAGCCGCGGCGTGGCATCGGTCACCGGCAGGAAACGACGATAGCGCTCGAGCAAACGGGGGCGAGTGCGCCGTGTCGCGTGATCGGTCATCGGTCGGCGGTCGGCGTCATCGGTCGGAGGCCGGGGGTCGGCGTCATCGGACGGTCGGCGGTCGGCGTCATCGGTCGGCGGCTGGGTTGATCATCGGCCGGCCACGGAGATCATCAGTCGGCGGTCGGCGTCATCGGTCAGCATCGGACGACGGTTTGCGTCAGTCATCGACGGGGTAGAGCGTGACGTCGGCGCCAGCGGGCAGGATCGCGTCGAAGGCAGCCTTCGCCTCGGCCAGCGTCACGACCTCGGACCGGATCGCCGTGCCATCCTCGAAGGTGACGGCCGCGGCCTCATCAAGGGCAGTGGGCAGGGTCACCCCCGCCCGGACGGCGGGCACGAACGCGTACCAGTGACGCGGCCCGTCGAGGGGGTCCGCGGCGGGGATGGCAGGCGCGGTCGCAGGGGTGAGGCCGGCCCACGTGGAACCGCCGCCCCGGGCGATGGCCAGCAGGTCGCCGAGCACGGCACTGCTCGTCGGCAGGCCGCCCGCGCCGGGCCCGCTGAGGCCGACCGTACCCAGGGGTTCCGCGTCGATCTCGATCCGATTCAGCACACCGTCCGTCCAGCCGAACGGGCTGTCCGTGGGGACGGCCGTCGGGACGACGGCTGCCTCGATCGCGGCGCCGTCGGCGGCTGCGTCGTCCCCGGCTCGATGGGTCGCGTCCCCGGTTCGATCGGTCGCGTCCCCGGTTCGATGGGCCGCGTCCCCGGTTCGATGGGTCGCGGTCGCGGTTCGATGGGTTGCGGTCGCGAGCAACTTGATGGTCAGGCCGAGCGCTGCCGCGCCCTCGAGTTCCTGGTCGGTGACTCCGGTGACGCCGGGCCTTCCCATGCCGCGGGCGGTCGGCGGGCGACGGCCGACGGAACGCGGGTCGAGCCACTGTCCGAAGGCGAGGCGGGCGAGGATGACCAGCTTGTTGACGGCATCGTCGCCCTCGACGTCGCCACTCGGGTCGACCTCGGCATAGCCGAGTGCCTGGGCGTCCTCGAGCACGTCCCGGTATGACCGCCCCTCGTGGGCCATGGCCGTCAGGATGTAGTTGGTCGTGCCGTTGATGATCCCGCGAACCCTCGTGATGTCGTTCGCAGCGAGGTCGCCGGCGAGGGTCCCAAGGACGGGGATGCCACCACCGACCGCCGCCTCGAACCGAAGCGCCGCCCCAGTCCGGCGGGCCGTCGCCTCGAGATCCGGGCCGTGGTGGGCAAGCACATGCTTGTTGGCGGTCACGACGGCCTTGCCCGCGCCGAGTGCGGCGGCGATCAGCGTGCGCGCCGGCTCGTCACCACCGATGACCTCGACGATCACGTCCGTGGCCGGGTCGGCGACGACATGGGCCGGCGCATCGGTCAGCAGCGCCGTCGGGAGGGAGGCCTTGCGCGCCTTCTCGAGGTCGCGGATCGCGATGGCAGCGAGTCTCAAGGCGGCGCCGTCGGCGGTGACGAGGCGGTCAGGGTGATCGATCAGGCTATCGATGACGGCTCGACCGACGGTCCCGGCTCCGAGCATTCCGACACGCAGGGGCGATCGACTCACGCCGCCTCCCGGCGGGTCGGTAGGACCTGGTCGTTCGAAGCGCCCCGGATCGGCTCGATCTCATGGCGGACGGACATGGACATCGTCGGGAATGGTATCCGACGCTCCCGCACCGGACCGGCGACAGCCGTCGCCTCGACGCGGCTCGATCCGTCGTGCAGGACCGCCCATCGACCACGCGGCGCCCCGGCGCCCCGGCGCCGCATGTCCGACCCACCCCGTGGGCGTACCGTCGGCTGGACACCCGGTCGGGCGAGCCGCCGACACATCACGCGGCTGGGGCGCCTGTCGACCACGCGGCGCGCGGCTTGTCCGACCCAACCCGTGGCGTACCGTCGGCTGGACGCCCGGTCGGGCGAGCCGCCGACACATCACGCGGCTGGGGCGCCCGTCGAGTCAACGAGTGAGCCACGGCCTGGGCGAGTCGTCGGTAGAAGCCGATGCCGAAGCGTGCGCGGCCAAGTCCGGGCGCACCAGTCGACCGTTCACCCGCTGGGTGGCTCGATCGCTGGGTGGCTCGATCGCTGGGTGGTTCGATCGCTGAGTGGTTCGATCGCTGGGTGGTTCGATCGCTGGACCCAGCATCGGCTGGCGCCCCGAGTGCATGGGCAAGCCGCACCAAGGAGGGGCCGCGCCCATCAACCGCACGCACTTCAACGGCCCACATTTCGACGGCCGCCTGGATGACGACCGCCTACATGAGGATGATGGCGGATCCACCAGGGTGGCGACCGGCACGCAAGGCCGCAAGCGCCGACCGTGCCGAGATCGGGAAGGCGGCAAGCAGGAGCGGGCCGAGCGTGGCAAGGGCTGCCCTGTTGTGTGGTGTCTCCGCGAGGATTCAGAGCATCGCAGGCTCGCCCGAATCGCGGAGCTTCAGCGACATTCGCCGGAGTTGCGCCTGGCCGTCGACGATCCTGGAATCAACGTCAGCCACCAGGGAACTGCCCGGGACCGCCCCTTGGTGAGTGGGACCGGCTGAGTCGAGCCCGTCGATCACGATGTCCCAAGCCCGCTGATCGCGCGCGTTCGGAAGAAGGACCTCGAGTCGTATCGGACAGACCGACGGCAACTGTGCGCGGAAGCGACCGATCACCGCCAACTGTCCAGCGTCCATGGTCGGGTCTGGGCCGGGATACGCGTGCACCCTGATGTCAAGACCGACGACGGCGCCGAGGCGAGCGACCTGGTCAAGATCGAGTGAAGCAAGCTCGGCTCGCTCGATCCGTCCGGCCTGTGACGCGGAGATACCGGCCTGCGAGGCCGCGACCTTCAGCGATCGCCCAGCAGACCGCCGAGCGATCCTGATGTCGCTGCCGAGCTTGACGCTGTCGGCCTTGGCGATGCGTCGTCCTCGGTCGATGGGTCGTTCACGACTTGGCACCTTCCGAGTCTGCATCACTGCTCTTACCGGCGGATCACTTCGAACCGGTAGATGGGTGGTCCGACGACCGGCTGTCACACCACGTCCTGGGACTTGACCGGGCGGTCCGGGCGGGCGGTCCGGGCGGTCCGGGCTCACCGGGCGTTCCAGGCGGGAGCAACCCAACCTATGGGTGAACCATCGGCTGGACAGGTGGGGCGTCCGGCAAGTCTGGATCCGCCGGGCTCCAGCCGATGGGATGACCGACTCGTGGGTGGGACATCGACTGGGGCAGTAGCACCGCGCTGTAGCCGGCAGTCTCACGCCTTGGATCGACGGTTCGCCCACCGGGTGGGTCGAGCCGTCCGGACCCCTGGCGAGCCGTCCGGGGGTTCGTCGGAGGTCCGGGTGGGTCGAACCGTCCGGACCCCAGGCGAGCCGTCCGGACCCCAGGCGTGCCGTCCGGACCCCGGGTTTCGTCCCGTTCGGGGTCGTGTCGTCCGGACCGTGAAGCGATCGCAGACACGCACCCAGGGGGTCTGGCCGCGCAGGGAAGGAGCCACGGGGCAGAGTCGGGCTCGGCGGTTCGATGAGTCCCGAGTGAAGGCCACCCGCTATAGTCGGGCGCGATGACGACAGGACTCGCTCCAGCCCCCTCGCCCGTCGCGGCGCCAGCACGGCGGCCGCGCATCTTCAGCGGCATCCAGCCGTCCGGCGCACCTCACGTCGGCAACGACCTCGGGGCGATCCGCAACTACGTGAAGCTGCAGTACGAGTACGAGGCGATCTACTGCATCGTCGACTACCACGCCCTGACCAGCCTCCATGATGCGGACCGGTTGCGCCGTCAGACTCGTGAGATGGCGGCCGCGCTGCTGGCCCTCGGCGTCGATCCCGAACGTTGCACCTTGTTCGTCCAGAGCCATCGACCCGAAGTCACCGAACTAGCCTGGCTGCTGGCAACGGTCACTCCGGTCAGCTGGCTCGAGCGCACCCCGACCTACAAGGAGAAGAGGGCCAATCAGCCGGAGGACATCAACCACGGCCTGCTCACCTACCCCGTCCTGCAGGCCGCCGACATCGTGATCTACAAGGCGAGCCTCGTGCCGGTCGGCAAGGACCAGGCGGCCCATCTGGAGTTGAGCCGCGAGATCGTCCGCGCCTTCAACGCGCGCTATGGCGAGACGTTCCCTGAGCCGCAGGCCGTGCACACCGAGGCACCGATCGTCCTGGGCACGGACGGCGTCCGCAAGATGAGCAAGTCCATCGGCAACACCATCGAGATCTTCGCCCCGGAGGCCGACATCCGGAAGCAGATCATGTCGATGGTCACCGACACGAAGCGGATCCTGCGGACCGACCCGGGACGACCAGAGGTCTGCAACGTGTGCCAGATGCATCGCTCATTCGGCGACGACTACGAGGAGATCTGGGACGGTGAGCGGACAGCCCGGACCGGATGCGTTGACACCAAGAGGCTGCTCGTCGAACGTGTGCTCGCCCACTACGCCGAGGCCCGTGATCGCTACGCCGAGCTGATGGCCGACCCCGCCCGGATCGATCGCGTCCTCGAGGAGGGCGCCGAGCGTGTCCGGCCGATCGCGGCGGCGACGATGGCCGAGGTCCGCGAGAAGATGGGCCTGCGCTGACGTAGCCGATGTCGGTCGAGCTGCGCCCGAATCCGAAGGAACGCCGGCTGGTCGGGGCGATCCTCGTTCTTGCGACCGTCGTCCTGTTCTTCGTGGCGGTCAGCCAGATCGCCACAGCCATCGCCTTCTTCAGCGACATCCTGCTGGCGTTCTTCCTGGCCTGGCTGCTCGCCTTCGTGATCAGCCCGATCGTGACCCGGATCGCTGCCGCCATCCCGGGTCTGCCGCGGGTCCTCGCGACCGTCCTCGTCTATACGGCCATCGCCCTCGTCCTGATCCTCGTCGGCCTGGTCGTGGCGCAGGCACTGGCCAATTCGATCACCGCGTTCGTGGCTTCCATCCCGGATATCCGGTCGCGCCTCCCCGAGATAGTTCGCCCGATCCAGACCTGGCTCGACGGGATCGGCCTCGGTCAGGTCGACCTGGCCGCCCAGATCGAGGTCATCCTCGACAACCTCGACGACATCGGCGCGGCACTCGTGGCACCACTGCAGTCGATCGCGGTCGCCAGCATCGGGGCCATCGGAACCAGCCTGATCATCTTCTTCCTGTCGATCTACATGGTCGTGGACCGCGACCAGATCATGGCCTTCCTGTTTCGGATCGTGCCGCCTTCGTACGCCGAGGAAGCTCGCCTCCTTCAGACCTCGGTGGCCCGCTCGTTCGGTGGGTTCCTGCGCGGCCAGGCGTTGATGGGTGTCGTCTACTTCGGGATCGCGCTCATCCCCAATATCCTGTTCGGACTGCCCCTGGCGGCACTGACCGCCACGCTGTCGGGCATCCTTCAGGCGATCCCGTTCTTCGGTCCGTTCGTGTCGTGGGCACCACCGGTCATCGTCGCCCTTCTCTTCCAGCCCGACGCGCTGGTCCCGACCCTCGTCATCATGGTCATCGGCTGGTTCCTGGTGATGAACGTGCTCCAGCCACGGTTGATGCAGAACTCGGTGGGGATCCACCCGATCGTCGTCCTCATGTCGGTGCTCATCGGGTCACGCATCGCCGGCATCCCGGGGGCCATCTTCGGCATCCCGGTGGCGGCCGTCCTGTCGGCCTTCTTCTTCCACTTCCTGCACCGCAGCACGAGCGAACGGTCGGTCGCCGACAGGGCCGCCCGACGTCTCAGCGAACGGGAGGGCCGTCCCGTACGGGTACCGCGTGAGCCTGCCCCGGGTCAGGCCGAGGACGTCGTCGACGGGACGCCAGCGGGTGGATCCACCGCGACCGCGGCCCACCAGACCGCGGAGCGACCTCACGAGGCCGAACAAGCGCCCGGATCAGGCGACCCATGAGCGAGGACCAGGCGCGACCAGCGGACGATGGCGAACGGACGGACCCGAGCACCACCGCCCAGCCGGGCGCAAGCCCTTCCGCCAGACCCGACATGGACATGACCCGTGAGCGTGCTCGCTCTGAGCGACGCGACGTCGACAAGGAACGCGGCGAGCCGCTGGCCGGGGCTGCCCTGCGCGCTGACCCGCGGGCTCTGCGCACACCTGCGCGACCGGTCCCCGAGTGGACGAGCCGGCCGCGCATCCTCATCACCAACGACGACGGTGTCGAGTCGCGCGGGCTGCTGGCATTGAAGCAGGCACTCGAACCGATGGGTGACGTCACGGTCGTGGCACCCGACACCAACCAGAGCGCCGTGGGCCACCAGAAGACGCTGATGCGACCGCTGCGCGTGCGCGAGCGCACTCTCGCCGACGGCTCGCTCGCCTACTCGGTGGACGGCTCGCCGACCGATGCGGTGAGCATCGCCTTCCTTGGCTACTTCGGCCATGGCTTCGACCTCGTCGCGTCGGGCATCAACTACGGGGCGAACCTCGGCGACGACATCACCTACTCCGGCACGGTCAGCGCGGCGATGGAGGCGGTCATCAACAGCTGCCCCGCGTTCGCCATCTCTCAGGAGTATTACGAACACCCCGATTTCGGTCTGGCCGGTCTGGCTGCGACCGTCGTCGCCCGGAACATCCTGCGCGAGGGTCTGTCGCGGGGTGAGCTCGTCAACGTGAACGTCCCGGCCGTGCCGCTTGAGGAGTGCGAGGGGATCGAGGTGACCAGGCTTGGCCGGCGCGTGTACTCGGACGAACTGGTCCAGCGGCTCGATCCGCGCGGCATCCCGTACTACTGGATCGGTGGTCCGCCGCCGTCCGGCCTGGCCGTTCCCGGGACCGACTTCCACGCGGTCGTGAACCGGCGGATCGCCGTCACCCCGATCCACCTCGATCTGACCGGTCGACGTCTGCTCAAACGCCTGCACACGTGGGAATGGGGGCTGCCCACCCGACACAGCTCCGACTCGGAGGCTGTGCCCGATGGATGATCTCGGTGGACTCATGGCTGGACTCGGCGGCGATGGCGACGATGGCGGCGGGGCGACAGGCGCCGCCGGCATCGATCCGACAGCGGCGATCTCGGCCCTCGGCGGCGAGGGAGGTCTCGATGGCCTGCTCGACCAGCTCCGGGCGGCCGGGCTTGGTGATCAGGTCGACTCGTGGATCGGCTCCGGGCCCAATCAGTCGATCGCTCCGGAGCAGCTCGGGGCGGCCCTGGGTCCCGATGCCGCCACGCGTCTATCGTCATCGACCGGTCTCGACCTTGGAGCCCTGCTCCCGGTCATCGCGGCATTCCTTCCGCAGATCGTGAACATGCTGACCCCGAACGGATCGGTGCCCGATGGCGGGCTGAACGGAGCCGCTTCCTCGGCGGGCATCCCGGACCTCGGCAGCGTTCTCGGCGGTCTTGTCGGCGGCTCCGGCGGTGGCGGCGTCCTGGGTGGCGGCGCTGGTGGCGGTGGTGTGGACGGAGCGGCGGGTCTCGACGACCTGCTCGGTGGTCTCGGCGGGATGCTCGGAGGCACCGGCCAAGGCGGCTAGGAGCGTCGGTTCGACGATCCGGGCGACGAGCGTCGCCAACGACGGGCTCGGCGATCCATGGGCTTGGCGATCCGCGGCGCGCCCACGGCCGTCGGGACCGCGGGTCGTCACATGTCCATGCCCGGACGGGACACACGCCCGAGCCCGGTCAGCGGCGCGCGGCCCACGATGTCGTCATGGACCCGACTACGAACCTGGCCGATGCGCGCCTCACCCGATTCCTCGAGACGGAACCGGTCCTGTGGCTGTCCACGGTCGGTCCCGACGGCTCACCGAACCTCGTGCCGACCTGGTTCGTATGGGATGGCACACACATCACCATCGTGTCCAAGCCCGGTGCTCGAAAGGCCCGAAACCTTGCCCATGATCCACGAGCGACGGTGGCGCTCGGCGATGCCGAGGACGACTTCGACGTCGGCGTGCTGCGCGCTCGGGCGAGCCTCCTCCCGACCTCGACTCCCCCTACCCTGCCCGAGGGCTTTCTGGCCAAGTACGGACCACAGATCACCGACCTCGGGCTGACGCCCGTGCAGTTCGCGGCGACCTACGCCCAGCAGATCCAGCTGACCCCGACGAGAGCACTGGGCTGGCACGGTCGATCGACCCCGTCATCGGTCATCGATGCTGCGGGCGTCGTCGCTCGAGCCGGCCGCGCCTCGATGATGGAGCCGATCCGCGCCGCCCTGCGACCCTTGTTCGGAGAACCGATCGCCCGCCTGGCGACGGGCTGACCACTGCCCGGTTCGGAGCGAACTCCCGGTGCCGCCCGTCGACTTGTGTCGACTATCGACTTGTGCCGACCATCGCCCTCGTGCCGCCCATCGACTCCGTCCCGCCTCGACGTCGCTGGCGCCCCGTCAGCGAAGTGTCGCGGCGGCGTAGTCCTCGAGTCGATCGAGCGCGACCGGCAGGTCGGTCCGACCGAGCCCGATCCGGAAGTGATTGCCGCCGAATCCGAACTGCGAGCCCGGGAGCAACAGCACGCCGGTCGAGTCGACCAGCCCGGCCGCCCAGTCGTCGATCGAGACGCCGGGCACCGTCAGCCGCGGGAAGCCGACCGAGCCGGCTCGTGGCCTGACCCAGCTGAACCGGTCGGCCCACTCGTCGAAGAAGACATCGAGTCGGGCGAGGTTGTCCATCACGATCTCGCGCGATCGGGCAAGAACGGTCTCGCGTGCGCGCAGCCCGATGAGGGCGAGGATCTCGGACGGCGCCGCCGAACAGATGGTGGTGTAGTCCTTGAACGCCGCACACCTGGCAAGCAGCTCCCGATCCCTCGTCGCCAGCCAGCCGATGCGCAGCCCCGGCATCGCGAACGACTTGGACATCACACCGAGTGATATCCCGCGTGGCAGCGCGGCAGCCGCGGCCGGAAGTCGTTCGGACTCGTCGAACTCGAGGTATCGATAGACCTCATCGACAAGGAGGTGCGCACCCGCCTCGACAGCGATCTCGACCAGACCATCGAAGGTGGCGCGATCGGGCAGCATCCCCGTCGGGTTATGCGGCGCGTTGACCACGATCAGGCGCGTCGAGGGCGTGACCTGGGCTCGAAGGAGGTGGAGGTCGATCGCCCAGCCGGCGTCCTCGCGGAGCTCATGCAGGGTGACATCCGCACCGGTGGCTCGAGCCACCTCGTACAGGCTCTGGTAGCCGGGCCAGGTGACGATCGAGTGGTCGCCCGGACCGAGCAGCACGTTGGCCAGGCAGAAGATCGCCTCCTCGGCCCCGGCGAAGACCAGGACATCGTCCGGGGTCAGGGGGTCCGCCGCGGTGAGGGGATCGGTCGCGGTCCGGTCGCGGGCGGCGGACGTGGCGGGGTCGGCGGACGTGGCGGGGTCGGCGGACGTGGCGGGGTCGCCGTACAGAGTCGCGATCTCACGTCGCAGGAGCGGATGCCCCGTCGCCTCCGTGTAACCCAAGGTCAGGCGATCCCACAGGTCCCGCGTCTCGTCATCGGCAAGGGCCAGGACGTCGGCCATCGACATCCCCTGTACGTCCGACGCGCAGAGCACGTGCTCCACGGCAAACTCCCACCGTGCGAAATAGCGCTCCAGGGCGAAATCGGCGATCCGCATCTGCTCATGATGGGGCTCGCCTGGGTCGCCCGCTCTGTGTCGGCCCCTCGTCGGCCGGCTCGCCCACCTCGTCGCTCGCTACACCTCGTCCCTCGTCCCTCATCCCTCGCCACACCTCGTCCCTCGCCCCTACCGCGTTCCCTCGTCTCCCA
>CAYNGM010000003.1:0-23735 GCA_964396565.1 uncultured Anaerolineaceae bacterium
CCTGGCCACTGTCGGGGTCGATGTGTAACGGACGTGCCGAACCAGTACAGGTGATTGACGACCTGTTAGAGCGGGGTCTATGCTCCCGCCATCCCAGACCGGCGCCGCATCGCGGCAGTGGATGCCGCGCACCGCCCCGTCTGGCTCCCAGCGCGAACCCGGTCCGCCCGGCCTTTCGGCCACCCGACCCGGGACCGTCCCCCACGCACCACCAGGTGACCGCACCCAGATGCCCGGACCCGACCAGCGCGACCAGCGCGACCGTTCCCGCAATCGCCGACCCCGCCGCCGTACCCAGGGCGGCTATCGCGCGCCCGTCACCGACTTCGAGGAGCAGCAGGAAGCCGAGGCCGCGCGCGAGCGCAACGATCTCGACATCTCCGACCTCCGCGAGATGAGCGTGACCGAGCTGCGCGCCGTCGGCCGCGACCTGGAGATCGACGCCGCCGCCGGCGAGCGCAAGGACGAGCTCGTCGATCGGATCCTCCGCCGTCAGACCGAGAACGCCGGGCATGACTATGCCAGCGGCATCCTCGACATCGTCGACGAGGGTTTCGGGTTCATGCGCCGCCACGGCCTGCTGCCAAGCCCGGAGGACGTCTACGTCAGCTCCAGCCAGGTCCGCCGCTTCGGTCTGCGCATCGGCGATCGCATATCCGGGGCGGTACGCGCCCCGCGCGAGGCCGAGAAGTACTGGGGGATGCTCCGCGTCGACAGCGTCAACGGCGTGGACACCGACACGGCGCGGCGTCGCCCGCAGTTCAACGACCTGACCCCGGTCCATCCCGACGAGCTGATCAACCTCGAGACTGACCCCAAGAACCTCTCGCAGCGACTGATCAATCTGGTCAACCCGCTGGGCAAGGGCCAGCGCGCACTCATCGTCAGCCCGCCAAAGGCCGGCAAGACGATGCTCCTCAAGCAGATCGCCAACGGGGTCAGCGCGAACTATCCGGACGTCCTGCTCATGGTCGCGCTCATCGGCGAGCGACCGGAAGAGGTCACGGACATGCGCCGCAGCGTCAAGGGCGAGGTCATCTCGTCGACTTTCGATGAGCCGACCGAGAACCACACCCACGTTGCCGAGATGGCGCTCGAGATCGCCAAGCGCCAGGTCGAGACCGGTCGCGACGTGGTCATCCTGCTCGACTCGATCACCCGCCTCGCGCGCGCGTACAACCTGGCGCTCCCGCCATCGGGTCGGACCCTGTCCGGCGGGATCGACCCGATCGCGCTCTATCCGCCCAAGCGCTTCTTCGGGGCAGCCCGGAACATCGAGGAGGGTGGCTCGCTGACGATCATCGCGACCTGCCTCGTCGATACCGGCTCGCGCATGGACGACGTCATCTACGAGGAGTTCAAGGGCACCGGCAACTCGGAGCTCATCCTTGACCGCAAGCTGGCCGAGAAGCGGATCTTCCCGTCGATCGATGTCCAGCGGTCCGGCACCCGCCGCGAGGAGCTGCTGCTCGAGGAGGGCACCCTCAAGATGGTCTGGACGATGCGTCGGATGCTCTCCGCGGTCGGGGCCAACGAGGGCATCGAGATCCTCCTCAACCGGCTATCGAAGACGCAGTCGAACGCCGAGTTCCTGGCCTCGCTGACAAAGAACCTCGACGCCTGACCCATTGCCCCATCGCTCCGATCGATGAGCGTCGGGGTCGACGTGTTTGCGGCGATCTTCGGAGCCGTGGTACCGTTCCGCTCGATGTCGTAGGCCCGCCGAACGGTCGGGCCCGGCCGCGATGTAGAGACCCCCAGCTCGATACCGCGACCCCGGACGGTCCAAGTCCGAAGCCCCCGACCCCTCGCGCCCCCAGATCGCGCCCCGTGACCGTCCCCACGCCAGGAGACCGTATTGCTGAACGCATCGGTCGGCGTCCAGCGCGTCCTCGGGCGGCTGCGTCGACCAATAGCCCCGGATGAGACCCTCGCGATCGACCCGCCCAGCCGTCCTGCGGCCGAGCTCCGGGTCTCCCGTCAGCGCATCCGTCCGGTGAAGTCACATGCCATCTCGCGCCCGCGACACCGTCGCGCCCTCGCGCTGCCGGTCTCACTGCCGACCATCTCGTCCCTGCGGGCGATGCTTGCCCATCCCGACCTTGGTCCCCTGTCGCGCCTGAGCCACGAGCGGATCGTCGCCGTGGCGGTCGCCGCGATCGTCCTTGGCGCGTCGCTGGTCAGTGTCGGGCCGGCCGGTGCTTCGGGCGGCAGCGGCGGTACCGGTGGCACGGGTGGTCCGAACGGCGACGGCCCGGCGCCACGCCTGGCGCTGGCGGGTGCCCAGTTCGATGACTCGATCGGCGACGTAGAGGCGGACTACGTCGACTCTGACTACGACGCCGCAGCCGATGGCATGTCAGCAGATGGGGTGATCCCGCTCGGCGCGAACGTGCGCACGATGGTCGGTGCCGATGACTCCGAGCCGGCCGAGGTAGGTGGCCCGTTCCTCGCCGACGGCACGCTCCTCAAGCCGGTCGCCGTGGATACCTCGGTCGCCGACGGCCGCGGCCTGGTCACGACCTACAAGGTCAAGGCGGGCGACACGCTCGTCGGCATCGCCCGGGCGCATGGCGTCTCGATGATGACCCTGTGGTGGGCGAACAAGCTCAAGAACAAGGACGACCTTCATCGCGGACAGGTCCTGCGCATCCCTCCGGTCACCGGACTCGTCGTCAAGGTCAAGTCGGGCGATACGCTCGGTTCGCTGGCGGCCGAGTACAAGGTCACCGAGGACGAGATCCTCTCGACGAACGAGATCACCGATGCCAACCTCGTGGTCGGTCAGGTCCTGGTCGTGCCGGGCGCCAAGGGCGACCCGATCCCGACACCAAAGCCGGAGAAGCCGAAGGCCCGCAGCGGTGGCGGCGGCAACGGTGGTGGTGGATCAAGCCGTCCACCAAAGACCTATCGCGGTGGCAACTTCCGCTGGCCGACCAGCAGCCACCGCATCAGCCAGTACTTCCACTACGGCCACTACGGGATCGACATCGACGGCTCGACCGGCGACCCGGTCTGGGCTGCCGCGTCGGGCACGGTGACGTTCGCCGGCTGGAAGAGCAACGGCGGCGGCTACCAGGTCTGGATCGCCCACGGTTCCGGGCTGTACACGACGTACAACCACATGTCCAGCGTGTCCGTCGGTCGTGGTCAGCATGTCGCCAAGGGCCAGCGGGTCGGACGCGTCGGGGCCACCGGCTTCGCCACCGGGTCACATCTCCACTTCGAGGTCTGGCGGGGCCCGATCTGGGACGGCGGATCCCGGATCAACCCGCTCAAGTACCTGTAGCGACGGTCGCATCCACGGGCAGCGCGATGCGCACCCGGGCATGCGACCATGCCGACCATGTTCCTTGATCGGGTGACCATCCGTGTCCACGCGGGGGCGGGTGGCGATGGTGCCGCGACCTTCCGCCAGGAGGCGCATGTCCCGCGCGGTGGACCAGATGGCGGCGATGGGGGTCGGGGTGGTTCCATCCACCTGCAGGTGGATCCGGGCCAGACGACGCTGCGCGACTTCCGCTATCGGCACCAGTTCAAGGCGTCGTCCGGTGGACGCGGGACACGGGCGCGACGACACGGCAAGGCCGGCGACGACCTGGTTCTCGCGGTGCCTCCGGGAACGGCCGTCTACGATGACGCGACCGACGTCCTCGTCGCCGATCTGGTCGCCACCGGCCAGGACGTGGTGGTCGCGCGTGGTGGACGCGGGGGTCTGGGCAACACCCACTTCAAGACCGCGACCCACCAGGCCCCCAGGCACGCCCAGAAGGGTGAGCCTGGCGAGGAGCGCTGGCTCCGTCTCGAGCTGCGGCTTATCGCCGACATCGGTCTGGTGGGGCTTCCCAACGCCGGCAAGTCCACGCTGCTTGCGGCGCTGACCGCCGCCCAGCCCAAGATCGCGGACTACCCGTTCACCACGCTCGAGCCGAACCTGGGCGTCATGGACCTCGGTGACGAGGATGACCGGCGGCCGACCATCGCCGATGTGCCGGGGCTTATCGAGGGAGCGTCGTCGGGCGCCGGGCTGGGGCACGCCTTCCTCCGTCACGTCGAGCGCACCCGCGTCCTCGTTCACGTCGTGGACGGATCGTCGCGCGACCCTGAGTGGGACCACGAGGTCATTCGCGACGAGCTCGCGGCACACGACCCGGCACTTCTCGACAAACCGATCATCGTCGCCTTCAACAAGCTGGACACGCAGGCTGCGCGCGACGCATGGCCCGCGTTCCGCGACGCCCGTGGCGGAGACGCCATCCCGACCGTGGCCGTCGCCGCCGCGACCGGGGAGGGGATCGACGCGCTCCGGTCTCTGCTCGCCGAGACGCTGCCGTCCGCGACGGATCTCGCCGCCGCACCAGAGCCGAGCGGCGTCGTCATCCACCGACCAGAGGCGATGGGTGACCGCTTCGTGGTCGAGCGTGACGAGGACGGAGCGTTCCGGATCCGTGGTCGGCGGATCGAGCGGATCGCCGCCCAGACCAACTTCGATGTCGAGGAGTCGGCCGATCGCTTCCAGCGTGACCTGGAGCGGCTCGGCATCGACGCGGAGCTCCGTCGTGCCGGCATCGCCAGCGGCGACCTCGTCCGGATCGGCTCGACCGAACTCGAGTGGGGCTACGACCCGTGGACGGCGCCACGGTGAGCGTCGTCAGCCCGGACCTGCGTGGCGCCCTCGGCCTGTTCGGCGGAACGTTCGACCCGATCCATCTCGCCCACCTCGCGGTCGCCGAGGCCGCGCGTGATGGATGCGGCCTTGACGAGGTCATGTTCATCCCGGCGGGTACGCCGCCGCACAAGCTCGGGCGGACCATCAGCCCCGCCGGCGACCGCCTCGCGATGGTCGAAGCCGCGATCGCCGACAACCCCGGGTTCTCGGTCGGTCGGCTGGAGATCGATCGTCCCGGGCCGTCGTACACCATCGATACGCTGCGGGCGATCCGGTCTTATACGGAGCGCGAACTCGCGCTGGTCATCTCGGCGGAGGCGTTCCTCGAGCTCGAGACGTGGCGGGACCCGACCGCGATCCTGGATCTCGCTTCCCTTGTCGTTGCCCCGCGCGATGGGTATCCGGAGGCTGGACCCGCGTACCTCGAGCGCACGTTCCCGGGCGTTGCGGCACGGGCCGTGTTCCTGGACGGGCCAAGGCTTCGACTTTCCGCGTCGGAATTGCGCGCCAGGGCCTCTGACGGGCGTTCACTGCGCTATCTCGTGCCCGATGCGGTCGCCTCCTATATCGGCGACCATGCGCTCTATCAGACACCGCGGAGGATGAGTACCACGTGACCGACCACGCCCACGAGGCGGGCAACGCAGCTGACCACGAAGCGGTCGACCCAGGGGTCCGCGAAGCGGCCGAGGCGCAGGTTCCGATGACCGGCGAGGCGCCAGGACCCGATGGGTTGCCGCGCCGCGATGGACCAGCCCCGGTCCTGGACCGCGCTGCGCTCGATCTCGCCCGCCGGATCGTCGAACTGGCCGAGGACAAGAAGGCAGCGGACATCGTCCTGCTCGACCTGTCGGCCCTGACGACGCTGGCTGACTACTTCGTGATCTGCTCCGGCGGGTCCGAGCGACAGCTCGATGCCATCGCCGATGGGATCATCTCGACCCTGCGTGACGAGCGGGTCCGGCCCATCGGACGGGAGGGCACGCCGGCATCGCACTGGGTCCTGCTCGACTTCGGGTCGGTCATCGTGCACATCTTTACGCCACCTGAGCGAGACTATTACGGGTTGGAGAAGTACTGGGCCGAGGCGCGGACGATCCTGCGAGTGCAGTGACGGCCGCGTCGTTTGCTGGTCCGGGCCACGACCCGACATTGGGGAGAAGAACCGATATGCGAATGCGAACCATGGTCGCAGGCCTCGCGATCGCCGCAACGGCGATGGTGGCCTGCAGCTCAGCTGGGGGAGGCACCGGGGGCACCCTTGACGGGGTCACCTGGGCGCTGAGCCAGTACTCGGCGAATGGGACGATGACCGATGTCCCGGAGATCGTCCTCGTGGACGCCACCTTCGACAAGGCGGCCTCGACGGTCAGCGGTTCCGGCGGGTGCAACCGGTACACCGGTCCGTACACCGCCGCTGGCTCGAAGCTGACCTTCGGTCCGATCGCGTCGACGCAGATGGCCTGCATCGGGGTGGCGAGCGGGGTCGAATCCGCCTACTTCGCGAACCTTGCCGCGGCGGCGACCTACACCGCGACGAGCGAGGCGCTGACCGTCTATGACGCCAAGGGTGCGAGCATCCTCGTCTACAAGGTCTCCAAGGCCGGGACCATCGACGGTGTCGAGTGGCACGCCACGGGCATCAACAACGGCAAGCAGGCGGTCGTGTCCGTGGTCCAGGGGACCGATCCGACGGCCACGTTCGACGCGGCGGGCACGGTCTCGGGCAACAGCGGCTGCAACACGTTCAACGGACCGGCCGTGGTCGACGGGGAATCGATCAAGATCGGTCCGCTGATGTCGACCAAGATGGCCTGCGCCAACGAGGAGGCCAGCGCCCAGGAGGCGGCGTACCTCGCCGCTCTAGCGAATGCGACCGTCTTCGAGATCCGTGGCAAGCAGCTTGAGTTGCGCGACGCCGACGGCGCCCTGCAGGTCCACTTCGAGTCGCGCTGACGCGCCGCTGATCCGGGATCTGGCGGTACTCCGGTAGGGGTACCGTCAGGTCATCGCGAGGTGGATCCGGTGCGCCATAGCATCGCGCCATGTCCACCTCGCGAGACCGCTGCCCGGTCTGCACCCACCGCCTGATCACGACGCGCTTCGACACGACGTTCCGGCTTCCGGACCGCAGTGAGCGGCTGTGCTTCGGTATCCCGGGTGGGCTGTGCGAGGACTGCTCGCAGCTGTACATCGACCCTGACCTGATCGAGTTGCTCGATCTCGGTGAGGGTCGATGCGTGTTCGCCATCGAGAGCGACCTCGTCGTCCAGGAGCAGGCCTGGTCTTCGGCGGACTGACGTCTGCGGCCGGCTGACGTCCTGGCCGACCCTTCCAGATCCGGCTCCCAGCCCACGTTCAGCCCGCGTTCAGCCCGCGTTCAGCCCGCGTTCAGCTGGTGCGACCGACGGGCCTCGTCACATCCCTGACCCACAGAGTGAACGCCAGTCGGCGTTGGGCTGCGTCTCCGCTGAAACCCGGTACTCCCTTGGTCATCGCGTCCAGGACGACGAGGCCCTCGAGCGCAACACGCAGTTCGTCGCCCCCCCACCGTCGCGCCTGGGCGGCCAGGGTCTTGGCCCGGAACTCGCTGTTGATCCCCATCGCTCGGGCCGCAGTCGGGAGTGCGACTCCAGACGCGACCCGATCGCCGAGTTCCAGGAGCTCGATGACGCGTCGGTGAAGGACTGCGAGCAGGACCGGTTCCGGGGTCGCGTCAAGCAGCCGATCGAGTGCGCCCAGAGCATCGCCGACCCTCCGCTCGCCGACCGCATCGGTCAGCGCCCAGAGTGACGGAGGTGTCGTGACCCCGACCAGGTCGCGGACGTCGTCGGGCGCGACGGGTCGGCCGTCGAGGGCGTGTCGCAGTGCCAGCTTGTCGAGCTCCCCGAGAGCGATCCGACTGAGGAAGCGACGATCGACGTCGCCGTCGGTGACCCGTGCGCCAAGTCGATCGGCGAGTTCGCGGGCGGCTCCCGGGGCGAGGCTGAGTCCGCGCGCCCGCGCCTCGGTCTCGATCCATGCACCAAGCGCGGTAGGTCGCGGTGCCCCAGCCTGGGTGACGGTGCCGCCGTGCGCGGCCACGGCTTCGACCAGCTTGCGTGGGCCCGGGCCTCTGGCACCCGTCCGTGTCTCCTCGACGAAGACGATCGCATTGCCGGGCGCCATCGCCCCGATCGCAGCGACGAGGCGATCACGAGTCTCGTTGCGTCGAACGAGCGCTCCCGGACGCGACACGATGGCGAGCGTCCCGCCACCGAACATCATGGGTGTGGCGAGTCGCTCGGCGATGTCGGCGGTGATCGACCCGGCGTTCGTCTGCTCGCCACGGACGAGCAAGCGCTCGAGCGGTTCGCCCGTCCCGGCGGCGAGGGCAGCCGCGAATCGGTCGATGACGCGCTCGGCCAGGAGGTCGTCGTCGCCCCAGACATAGAGGAGAGGGGCGATCAGTGGTCTGTCGGCTGGACTGGGCATCGAGGCGATGGTAGCCGAGCGTCGCATCCGACCGATCTGCCCCATCCTGTCGGGTCCACCGGCCAGGGCGTTCCGAACCGTTTGCCCGACCGGGGCTGTCCGAGTCGGCGGCGGGTCGTACGGCCCCTTCCCTCGTGGACCGGACTCCGTAGGTCGCCGGGATGGAGCAGGCGAACGACCGCAGCGGCGGAAGATTGGACCGTGGCGCCTCGTCAGTCGGTCGAGCGATATCGGCCCCCGGTCGCGGCTCGGTCCGGACGGACAGCCCGGCAACGCCGAATCTGACCGTCACTGAGCCATCGCGGTCGGTTCGGTAGACCCGCGAACCAGCCTCGCGCAACCGGTCCAGGGTGGCCCTGGTCGGGTGACCATAGGGATTGCCGGTGCCCGCCGACGCGATCGCGATGGCGGGACGGGTCGCGTCCACGAACGCCTGGGTCGTCGCCGTCCGGCTGCCATGGTGGGCGATCTTGAGAAGGTCCACCCGCGGGACGCCACGGGCCAGGACGACCGGATCGACCCCCTGCTCGATGTCGCCCGTGAGCAGGAATCGCCGTCCATCGACCTCGCCGAGCAGGACGATCGAGACGTTGTTGATGCCCGTCCCGGTGTCGGGTGGCTCTGACGGCACCTTTCCCCGGTCCGGCCACAGGACACGCATCGCGACGTCGTCAACCGAGAGTCGATCACCGGTCGCGAGCCCGAGGCGGACCGGTGCGCCAGGCCGACCGAGCCGCTCTGCCCACGCCGCATAGCCGGGCCCTGGCCCACGCATCCCGGGCTCGAACACGCGACCGACCCGATAGCGGTCGAGGAGCAGCGCGAGACCCGCCACGTGGTCCTCGTGCGGATGCGACAGGATGACGACATCGATCCGTCGGTCCCATGGCGGAAGGTGGCGGTCGAGGACGACCAGCAGCCGGTCCGGATCGGGCCCACCATCGATCAGGAGGCGACCGCCGCGACTCCCCTCGATCAGGATCGCATCACCCTGCCCGACGTCGAGGACGGTGATGGTGACGACGGCAGATGGTCGCGCCGCGATGACGCCACCGGTGACGGCGACCGAGACGACGAGCGCCATCGACGCCGCGCGCAGCCAGCGCGATGGTCGGGCCGATGTCGTCCGCCCTGGTGCCCCCACAGGATCGCCAAGGGACGGACGCCCGCGGCTCGTGACCCCGGACGAGCCGCGCATGACGGACACGCTCGAACTGAGCCAGGCGACGACACCGAGTCGTCCATCCCAGCGGAACCACGCCAACACGGCGAGGCCGAGCGTCATGCTGACCGCCGCCGCGATCGCGGCCGGTGCCGGCTCCAGGGTCACGGCCGCGAACGGGAGTCGCGCCCCGGTGCTGACGATCGCGATCATCAGGCGCAGTGCCACCCAGGCCGGTGCCGCGACGACCGTGGCAAGGAACATGGGCGCCCCCGCAACCACCAGGATGCTGGCGATGAGTGCAGCGATGCCGGCGGCCATGGCCGGGACCACGAGCGGCACGACCAGCAGGTTGATGACTGGAGCGATGATCGACAGTCGGCCGAATGCGACAAGGACCAGCGGCAGGGTCGCTGCCTGCGCTGCCAGCGAGACACCCAGCGACTCAGCCAGCCACCCGGGCAAACGACCGCGGCTGCGACTGTCCAGCCACGCCGTAAGCGGCGTCGCCCACGCGATGAGACCCGCGGTCGCCAGCGTCGAGAGCTGGAAGCCCGCGTCGGACGCCATGGCGGGCGATGCGATGACCAGCAGGGCGGCCGCCCAGCCGAGCGCGCCGGCTGCGTGTCCGGCCCGACCGCTTTCCCGCGCGAGGAGGACCACCCCGGCCATGACACCGGCGCGCAGGACCGATGGCGACGCACCTGCGAAGGCGACATAGGCGACGACCGCGATGACCGTCAGGATCGCCCGTCGGCGCCTCGCGAACCGGCCGGCCATGGCGGCCACGGCGGCGGCGACGATCGCGATGTTCCAGCCGGAGATCGCGACCACGTGGCTCACACCCGCGGTCGTGAAGTCGGCCGCGACGGATCGATCGACCCTGTCGCGCAGGCCGATCAGGATGCCCGCAGCAAGGCCTGCTTCGGGCTCGGGCAGGGCGATGGTCAGGGCATCGCCCGCGCGGCGACGAAGCTGTTCGAGGTCGCCGAGCGGGCCGCCTTCTCGCCCGACGACCTCGAGGTTGCGGGCATCTAGACTTCCCCACGCACCCAATCGCGCCAGATAGTCGCCATACGCCCCATCGGGTCTGGGTCGAACGCGTCCGGACGTGACGACGACGTCGCCCGGTTCGATCTCCGGATAGCGCGGCAGCGTCGCAGCCAGCCGGAACCCGTCCGTGCCTTCGACTTCCGTACGGAGCATCGCGGTCTGGTCACCGTCTCGCGGTGAACCGACCGACTCCACGACCATCTGCCACGGTCCGGCACCACTCGGTGTACCGACTTCCACCGCGCTGGCCGGATGAATCGCGAGTCGAAGGGCGAGAAATCCAAGGCCGAGTGCGGCCGTCGGGATGGAGCGCCTGGGCATGGATCGGGTGCCGGATGACCAGGCGATCCCCATGATCGCAGCCGCCATCAACGCGAGGGCGCTCAGCACGATCGGGGCCGCTGGACCGATCGGCGGTGCCACGAGCGCGCCCCCGACGACGCCGATCGCGAGCCACCCGCTACGTGGCATGGTCAGCGGACGGTGACGGCGTCGCGCAGCCTCTCGAAGGTCTTCTCCCCGACCAGGCCACGAGAACGCAAGTCATCGACCACGGCGAACGGCGCCTCGTCGCGAGCTGCGAGGATCTTGGCAGCCGTCACCGGACCGATGCCCGGCAGCGTGTCGAGCTGCTCGGCTGTCGCAGTGTTGAGGTCGAGCGGCCCGGGCGCAGCGGGCGTCGAGCCGTTGGCGTCGACACCACCCGGGATGCCGGGCGACTCCTGCCCCTCGGGTGGATCATCGCGTGAAGGCACCCTGACCTGGTCTCCATCGCGCAGCGGCTGGGCGAGGTTGAGCCGCCTCTCGGCAAGGGTCGTGTCGACACGTGCCCCGTATCCGCCCGCAGCGGCGACGAGGTCCCCGACCCGTGCCCCGGCCGACAGCCGATAGACCCCGGGATGAACTACCGCCCCGACGATCTCCACGACCAGGGATCCCTCGGTCGCACCTGACCCCTCGGCCGCCGGCGATGCGGATGGCGCGAACGCGTCACTCGCCCGAGCGACCACGACCTCCCCACCGGAGCCGCTCGACAGCGCAGCGAAGATCGCGACCAGGCCGGCTGCAAGAGCGGCTCCGAGGATCGCCGCCATGCGAATGCGACCGGACGCCGACTCATCGACAGGCGATCCACCGCCCCTGTCGCCAGACGGGCGTGGCAGCGCAGGACCGGCCTGGCCCTGCGGCTCATCGAAGACGCGCCATGACGGCGTGCCTGGACCCATTCGGCGTCCTCCGGGCGGGGAGTCTTCCGGGGCGGGGAACGCCGCGTCGCTGACGTCCCCGTCTGCGACGGGGGCACATCCGATGCGGGCGGGGACGTCTGGTCGGACTCTACCGTCGGCCTGTTAGCTGCGACTTATCACCCGCCAGGTCGATGTGCGCGGGATCACACGGGACGACCTGCCGCTCGATCGCAGCGCACACGAAGAAGCCCCGGTCGGTGACCGGGGCTCTGTCGCGTGATGGTGGGGGCTGACCGCGCGCAGGCGGACTTCTGCGAGCGCGCCCCGACTGGGCTACTTGGTGGCAGTGAATGCCTGGCGGAGGTCCTCGCCGGTCCGCACGTCGAGACGACGAGCGATGGAGGCGCTGCCACGACTGACGAGAGCGAACCCGCCCGCGAGCGAGCGGCGCGCCAGCCCAGGGCCGGTCGCGGTCTCACGGCTCAGCCGCGCGCGGCGGTCGAGCTCTGCCTGGTGGATGCGCTCGTTGGCGATGTCGATGGCGATGAGGCTGTAGTAGGACTGCATGTGACTCCTGCCGGCGAGACCGGCGGTGCGAACAGGTCGGCGCTCGTGGTCATCCGCGACGAGGTCGCGTGAGTCGATCCCCAGTTGCCACAGCGCGAGGACGCCGACGAGCAGGACGATGATCATGAGTAGTCCAACCATCGATGTGTCCCCTTTCCGTAACCCGTCTATTGCTTTGTATCGGTTACGTAGTGGAATGTACCCCCTTGTAAATAACCTGTCAAATGGGGTAAAGTGGTTACCCATGAGGACCAGGATCAAGACGGATACGACGGCGCGGGAACATGCGCATGAGGTCCGCCTCGGGGACACCTTCGACTTCCTGAACACGGACGACACCGAGCACGGCCACGCCCATGAACGACTGCCTACGCTCGATTCAGCGCTCGACTGGTTCGTAAGCCGGGGGGTCATCCATCTCGAGGGCGCTGATCGGGTCCGGAGCCAGGCGGCTGCAGACCCGCTGTATGCGGCTCACGACCTGTCACGGATCCATCGAGTGCGCTCGGCGCTGCGCGAGACCACACAGGCTATCGTCGAGCACCGAACGCCGAACCAGGCTTCACTGCGGATCGTGAACCGGGCGCTGCATGCCCGACAGGTCATCGAGCTCGTGCCCTCCCTGGATGGCAGCGTGGCGGTCGACCACCGACACGTCGGAGATCCGGTCGATGACGCCCTGGCTCGACTTGCTGACCCGCTGGTGACCGAACTCGTCGCCGGGCATCCGGAGCGCATAAAGATCTGTGCCAGCGACCGATGCGACTGGATCTTCTACGACGATTCGCGAACGAGTCGTCGGCGCTGGTGCGATATGTCCACGTGCGGCAACCGGGCCAAAGCCCGTCGCCACCGCGAACGCACGCGCTCGGCGCAGGTCCAGCCGTCGCCTCTTGTCGATGTGCTCGGGATCCCGGCGATCACCCTGGTCCGATAGCAGAAGAAGCGCCGTAAGGCCCGTACCGTCAGCCCTCCAACAGGGAGCGGACCTCGGTCGCAAAGCGCGTCATCGACTCCTCGTCGTGCGGCGATGGGAAGCCCGCGATCAGGTGTCGATAACCGATCTCGATGAACGGCGCCAGCTGCTCGGCGACATCCTCCGGCGTTCCGCACGGAGTGTCCTTCCAGGTCGATGCACCGCCGTTGCGCTCGAACATCGCCCGCCGGAAGGCTTCCGCCTCGGCCCGTGAGTCGCGGATGACCACGGTTCCCAGGCCGTGTGTACGTTCGATCTCGGCCGGGTCACGACCGATCGACTCACAGTGGCGGACCATCACCTCATCGCAGTGGCGGACGGTCTCGAGGTCGCCACCGATGTTGTTGGCATCGGCGTAGCGAGCCACCAGCTTGAGCGTCACCCGTTCGCCGTTGCCGCCGACCAGGAGCGGCAGCCTTGCCTGCACCGGAGGTGGATCGTTGCGGACCTCGGTCGCGGAGTAGTGCGGTCCTGATGCCGATGGACGCTCCCCGTGGAGCATGCCGCGCATGATCGGCAGCGCCTCCCCGAGCCAGCGCAGACGCTCGGGTGCTCCTTCACCGAACGCCAGGCCGAACGCGAGGTGCTCCGTCTCGAACCATGCCGCACCGATACCGAGGATCGCTCGTCCGTTGCTGATGTGGTCGAGCGTCGTCGCCATCTTTGCCGTCAGGGCCGGCTCACGGAACGTGTTCGCACCGACCATCAGCCCGATCCTGATCCGCTCTGTCGCCTGGGCCCACGCAGCGAGCGTCAGCCATGCCTCGAAGATCGGACCATCATCGCTGCCGACGATCGGATACAGGTGGTCCCACGTCCACAGCGTGTCGTAGCCGAGGCGGTCGGCACGCACACCGGCCTCGAGTAGCGACGGCCATGTCGTGTACTGGTTCCAGCAAAGCGCCCCGATCTTGACCTCGCTCAACTCAACCTCCGTCCTTGTGCACGATGTCGACCGAGAGCTCGACCGCCGCGATCGATCCGCGGTTTTCGAGCCAATGAAGCGTGTGTCGATCTTCGGGCCAGCCAAGGCCCGGGCCGTACTCGGTCGCGACGCTGTCACGGTGGTCGGTGATCGTGCCCTGCAGGACGTAGACGATGCCAGGTCGTCCGACGTGGTCATGGATCGGCCCGAATACACCGCCCGGCTCGATGGTCACCATCCGCATCCGGAGCTGGCGGCCCTCCATTCCCTCGACCTCACCGTCGAGGTCCACGGTGCCGAGTGGCGTCACGGTCACGCCGCGCGTCTCCGGCCCGGTCGCTCCGTCGCTCATCGCCCGACCGCCTGCGGCTCGAGGCGGACGTTCGGGACGACCTCGTCGATGAATCGCCGGAGCTCCGCACGGGTGTCGAAGCCGACGGTGAAGTGCTCGACGCCGTGGTCGACGAGGAGCTCGATCTCCCGGATGACGTCGGCCGGCTCCGGACCGAGGACGCCGAAGGTCTGTCCCGGGTAGAACGAATGCTCGTAGGTCGCCTCGAACGACGACGGATCGTCCGGCAGCGAGATCGTCAACTGCGCGGTGAGCGTGATCTCCTCGATCGGCCGACCGATCTCCTTGCAGGCGGCCCGGAGCCGCTCGTATGGCTCGCGGTAGTTCCGCTCCCACGGGCCATCCCAATGCCACCAGTCGGCGGAGCGCGCCACGACCCTGAGGGCCTTCGGCCCGTTCGTGCCGATGAGGATCGGGATCGGCGGCTCGGGGACATTCGTGACCGCGTCGTGGATGCGGTAATGCTCGCCCTCGAACGTCGCTGGACCGCCGGTCCACATCCGACGGATGACCTCGATGGCTTCGCCGAGCTGGGCGACCCGGGTCCCGCCGCTCGGGTAGTCGAAGTCGTAGGCCCGGTACTCCTCCTCGAGCCACCCGGCGCCGAGACCGAGGATGAACCGGCCGCGGCTCAGGCGCTGGAGCGTTGACGCCATCGCGGCGAGGAGCGCCGGGTTCCGGTAGCCCTGGGCGAGCACGAGGTGACCCACCTTGAAGCGCGGGAACGCCGCTGCGAGGTAGGTCATCCGCGTCCAGCCCTCGCCGTAGGAGGGCTCGCGACCTTCCTGGAGGTGGTCCGACGCCCACAGGGTCGTGAACTCCGGGGGCAGCATCTCGACGACCTCGCCCATCGACGCGATGACGTCGTCGGTGTTCCACGCGCCATGCCAGCCGACGAGCCCGAAGTCCGCCATCCGCCTGCCTCCGTCGATGTGGATCGCCCGCATGGTACATACCTTCTCGTCCGAGGCGAGATACGAGAACCAGCGCGCAGATAGGTTCCAGTGGCCGACGGCGGGCTACGGGCAGGGGCCGCTCGGAGCCTGCGGCGGTACGCCGGCGGATGGGGCCACCCGGACGCCATAGCTGACCTGGATCCAGCCACACGGCACAGCGCCACCACCGGACTGGTTCGACGACCCGGCAGCCACCGCCTGGGCGTCCGCAGCCGAGAACGTCATCGAGGTCAGGACGGCCCCGCTCGGTGAACGGATCTCGATGTCGAAGGGCGGCCCGCCATGGCCCGTGATCGGCACGTTGGCCACGGCACCCGCTGGGTACGTTCCAGCCCAGCCACCGTTGACGTTGACCGACACCGGGGTCGACGTCCGGTTCTCCAGGGCGATGGTGTCCTCGAGGCGAGCCGTCGATGCGCAACCCGCGACGATCGCCAGGACCGCGACCAGCCCAACCACCGGCGAGGCGAGAGCGGCGCGGGCCGCCCTCCCGGGGTTCATGCGTCGCGCAGGACGATGTTGACCAGCTTCCCGCCGGCGAGGATGACCCGGTCCGGCGTCCGACCGGCGAGCAGGGCCACGATCTTCGGGGACGCCAGCGCCTCGCGTTCGATCATCGCCCCGTCGGCGTCCGCCGCGACGACCACCTTGTCGCGCAGCTTCCCGTTGACCTGGACCGGCACCTCGCGCACCGACACTGCGGCGGCGCGTTCATCGACGGCGGGCCAGGCCTGGGCGTGGATGGATGACCATTCCTCGCCCGCCGCCGCCAGCCGGCGTGTCCAGAGTTCCTCGGTGATATGCGGCGCAGCAGGGGCCAGCATCAACAGCACCAGCCTCATCGCCTCATCCCAGGCTGAAGTGCCCGCGACAACGGTGCCGCGGTAGCGGAACAGCGTGTTGGTCAGCTCCATCAGCTTGGCGATCATCGTGTTGAAGTGGAATGCCTCGTAGTCGGCGGTCACCCCGCGCAGCGCTCGATGGGCCGAGCCCCGGATGGCCATGAAGGCATCGTCCTCGGACTCTCCCGGAGGCAGCTTGCCCGCGTCCGGGTCACCCGGCTCGCGACCATGCGGGTCCAGCGCCAGCGTCCAGACCCGGTTGAGGAACCGATGGACGCCGCCGATCCCGGTCGGACTCCACGGGCCACCCCCGTCCCACGGGCCCATGAACATCAGGAACAGCCGGACGCTGTCGGCCCCATAGCGACTCACCAGCTCATCGGGATCCTGGACGTTGCCGCGGCTCTTGCTCATGCGTTCGCCGTCGGCGCCCAGGATCTGCCCCTGGTTGAACACCTTGTGCCACGGCTCGTTCTGCTGGACCAGCCCGATGTCACGCATCATCTTGGTGAACTCGCGTGCGTAAAGCAGGTGCATGACCGCGTGTTCGGCACCGCCCGTGTACTGCTCGACGGGAGTCCATGACTCGACCAGATCGGGATCGATCGGTGACTCGGCCGCATGTGGCGACAGGTAGCGATACCAGTACCACGAGGAGTCGATGAAGGTGTCCATCGTGTCGGTCTCGCGGCGAGCGGACCCGCCGCACGTCGGGCAATCGACCGCGAGGAAGGCCTCGTCGCGGGTCAGCGGGTTCACGCCGCTGCCGGCGTAGTCGACCGTGTCGGGCAGCAGGACCGGCAACTGATCTTCGGGGACCGGGACGATGCCACACCGCTCGCAATGGACGACCGGGATGGGCGTACCCCAGTAGCGCTGCCGGCTGATCAGCCAGTCACGCAATCGATAGGTCACCGTCGCCTTGCCGAGACCGCGTGCCTCGAGGTCGGCCACGATGCGCCGCCCACCCTCGTCGGCCGGCAGACCGGTGTAGGGACCGCTGGCGACCAGCACCTCGTCGTCGTTGTGGGCGATGTACGCCTCGGTCAACTCGGCCGTCTCTTCGCCCGGGCGCGCGACGACGCGCGGGATAGGCAGCCCGAACTTGCGGGCGAAGTCGAAGTCGCGCTCGTCATGCCCCGGGACACCCATGATCGCCCCGGTCCCGTAGCCGCCCAGGACGTAGTCGGCGATGTAGATCGGGATGCGTGCCCCGTTGGCCGGGTTGACCGCCTCGGCCCCGATGGGCACACCCGTCTTGTCGCGCTCCGTCGAGAGCCGCTCCACCTCTGTCGCAGTCGCGGCCTGTGCCACGTAGGCGTCCACTTCGGCCCGGCGGTCGGGCGCCGTCAGCGTCCTGACCAGGGGGTGTTCCGGGGCGAGGACCATGAAGGTCGCCCCGAAGACCGTGTCGGGACGGGTCGTGAACACGCGGATCTCGGCGCCGCCGGGCCCGTGTTCGTCGGGTGCGCTCAGGAAGACGAGCTCGCCGCCCTCCGACCGACCGATCCAGTTGGTCTGCATGGTGCGGACCGGGTCAGGAAAGGCGATCTCCGAGAAGTCGAGCAGCTCATCGGCGTACTTCGTGACGCGCAGATACCACTGCTCCAAGTCGCGTTTCTCGACCTGTGCACCACAGCGCCAGCAGCGCCGATCCACACCCTCGACCTGCTCGCGGGCGAGTGTTCCGTCGTTGGGGCACCAGTCGACCGGCGACTTGGCCCGGTAGGCGAGCCCGGCTTCCAGGAAGCGCAGGAAGAACCACTGGTTCCAGCGGTAGTACTCCGGGTCGCAGGTCACCACCTCCGCATCCCAGTCGAAGGTCGCGCCCATCTGGCGCAGCTGGCGGCGCATGTTGGCGATGTTCGACATCGTCCAGTCGCGCGGGTTGATGCGGTTCTTGATGGCCGCGTTCTCGGCCGGCAGCCCGAAGGCATCGAAACCGATGGGCAGGAACACGTTCCTGCCGTGCATCCGCTGGAAACGGGCAAGCGCGTCGGTCGGGGTCTTGATGTACCAGTGACCGATGTGGATGTCGCCCGACGGATAGGGGTACATGGTGAGCAGGTAGTAGCGTGGTCGGGGATCGTCCTCGAGATCGGTCGCGTAGAGCCGCAGGTCGTCCCAGCGTCGCTGCCAGTGAGGCTCGATGGTCGCCGGGTCGTAGCGCTCGATCCGGTTACGGCTGCTCGCGGTCTCGGTCACGGTCATCGCCTCGGTGCGGGATACCGGAGACGGTTCACCCCCCGCCGTGGCGAGGGGTGATGGTCGGCGGTCGTCGGTGTCTCAGGATCTGGTGGAGCTACGGGGACTCGAACCCCGGACCCCCTGCATGCCATGCAGGTGCTCTCCCAACTGAGCTATAGCCCCACGGGTGCCGGATTGTAGCAGAGGGCAACGTGCGGCCCGCCTCAGCGTCTCCGCTCAGCCCGCCCCAGCGCACCTCAGCGCTGAGCAGGGTCGAGCGGCTCGAGGACCACGACCGCAGTCTCGCGGGGGCGGCGCACGGCGTAGCCGTCGACGTCGTCACCGAGCTTCTGCCAGTACGCCCAGAGCCTGGTTCGCTCATCGCCGCTGGCCGCACGGGCCCGCACGGCACGTTCATCGCCCTTGAGCACGACCGTGGCCTCCGGATGCGCCTGGAGGTTGAGCCACCACGCGGGCTCCGGGGCTCCCCACCCGTTCATGGCGAGTGTGACGAGGTTGGCGCCGTCCTCGTAGTAGCCCAGGATCGCCTCGCGTTGGCGGCCGCTCTTCCGACCGACCGAGCGCAGGAGCATCGTCCCCCAGCGATCCGGCTTGGGCATCCACAGGCCCCGTCGTCCAGCGCTGATCCTGTAGATCAGTCGATGCGCGATCCAGGCGGCCCTGATGACGAACCGTGGTGGCAGGGAAGGGCGGGGGCGTTCGGTTTCCGCAGGTGTCATGGTGGTCATCGATGGTCCTCCCGAAACTGTGCTAGGCTGCCGATCGCAGCCATCCTTACGTCGTAAGGAGTGGTTCCGCAGAACGGTAATCCATACACCGTAAGGATGTCAAGGGCCGACTGACACATGACGCTCGATAGGGCACAGGTCATCGACGCCGCGATCGCCCTCGCCGATCGCGACGGCATCGGCGCTGTGAGCATGCGCAAGCTCGGCCAGGAGCTCGGTATCGAGGCGATGTCGATATACACGCACGTCCACGGCAAGGAGGACCTGCTCGACGGCATGGCCGATGCCGTGGTCGCGTCCGTCCCCATCGATCGCCACGATGGGCCGTGGCAGTCGGTCCTTCGTGGTCTCATCCTGGGTGCGCGCTCCACGCTGCTCCGTCACCCGTGGGCTGCGCACGTCATCGAAACCCGCGACGCACCAGGTCCATCGACGATCGTCTACATGGATGCGGTGGCGGCGATCCTGTTCCGTGGCGGCTTCTCGGCCGATCTCGCCCACCACGCCATGCACGTGCTGGGAAGTCGTGTGCTCGGGTTCAGCCAGGACCTCTACGACGACAAGGGCACGGTGGACCCGGAGGCGGCTGCAGCATTCGCCCACGAGATCGCCACCCTGTACCCATCGGTCGGGGCGATCGCCCTGGCGGCGAGCCACGAGGGTGGGCTGGGCGGATGCGACGATGACCTCGAGTTCGCGTTCGGGCTCGACCTCATCCTCGACGGCCTCGAGGCGCGCCGCCGCGCCGAGCGTCGGCGGGCACGGCCGTGAGGTCGTACCGACCCGGGCCACGGCCTGCGGGATCGCTGCCGCCCGTCCCTGCGGACCGACGCGTTGTCGCCGAGCTCCCGGGTGGCCCATTGGCCTACACCCTCCGGTATTCGCGGCGGGCGCGGGGCGTACGGGTGGTCGTCCATCCCGAGCGGGGCGTCGTCGTCACGATCCCGGTGACACGGACTGCATGGTCGCAGGGTGAGCATCACGCGACAGCGTTCCTGACGGAACGGGAGGCATGGATCCGTCGGCATCAGGCGCGTCAGGATGCCCAGATCGCCCGAGGCGCGACGCGTGGCGGTGCCCGGGACGGTGGCGAGATCCCGTTCCGGGGCGACTGGCTGCGCATCCGCGTCGTGCCGGCCGTGTCGGGGATCCGGCGCTCACACGTCGTCGTGTTTCCGGACGAGGCGATCCTCGTTCTCCACCGGGCCTCGCGGGATCGGCGAGCGACACCCGCGGTGGTCGAGGCGTGGCTGCGTGACGAGGCGCGGATGGCCATCGATGCGGCCATCGACCGTCATGCCTGCCCACTCGGGGTCGCTCCGACCGGCGTGACGTTGCGCGACCCGCGGACACGCTGGGGGAGTGCCGCGCGGACCGGACGGCTGTCGTTCTCCTGGCGACTCATCCTCGCTCCGCCGGAAGCGCTCGACACCGTCGTTGTCCACGAGCTCGCTCACCTGCGGGTCTTCGGTCACGGTGCGGCGTTCTGGGACCTCGTCGCATCACGACGGCCTGATCACCGGGTCTGGCGCCGCTGGCTTCATGACCACGCCCTCGAGTTGCACATGGCCCTCGAGCCGCGAACCGTCGGCTCCTCCGAAGTCGAGGCGGCATCCTGACCGTCGCCGCAGATCAGTTGGGGAGCCCCCGACCCTGGTCACCGAGCGCGACGATCGCCGAACCGGTCCAGCGGACCGGATCGACATCGAGTTCGTCGTGGGCGCCATCGGCGACGGCCTGCCAGAGCCCGACCACGACATCGACACCGACGCCCTCGGGGATGGCGAGGATGGTGTTCCGGACCGGGGCCATGAGCAGCATCGGATCCGGTCCGAGGATCGGGCCAAGGACCTCGGGCACCAGGAGCAGCGCCGATCCCCAGCCCTGACCACAGATGGCGAGGAGGTCGGTCTCGCCCAGGGCGATGGTCTGCACGTCCGGGCGCTCGGTGGTCGACAGGCGTCGAAGGTTGTCCAGCGCGGTCGCGAAGATGGTCGAACGGTCGATGCCCCAGGCGGACAACTGGGATGCCGTCACGTGTGTGAACGCCGGCCCGAGGTCGATCCCGAACCCGGTCCAGATCCCGGGCGGCACCTGGATCAGGAGCGGGGCGCATTCGGGCGGATATGGATGGTCGACCCGCTTGAGGGTCGGGAGGACGAGCGGTCCGAGCGCCTTCCACCCGGCACCCAGGTCGATCCTCCTGACGGCGTCGAGGATGCTCTCGATGATGTCGTCGTCCGTCACTCCACCGAGCGGCGCCAATCGGGGATGGTCACCCTTCCGACGCTGTTCCCGGTCGTGACCATGCGCTCGCTTCGGATGCCTGGTCGCTCGTGTCGCCTTCATGAGCAGATCTTCGCGATCCACGCTTACCAGCCGATCGCGCGCGGATGCACGCCGCCTTATCTGGTCGCCCTGGCTGGCGGTGTTACTGCGGGTGTGGCATCTCCCCCCGGGCGAGCATGTCGATCAGGCGCTCGAGTCGCTGCTGGCGGGTCTGCGGCGTCTGTGCCGTCGTGATCCGAAACAGCACGGCGTAGCGATTCTGGGCATCGAGCGCGTCGAAGGTCCGGCGAGCAGCAGTGCTCGCGTCGAGAGCGGCGGTCAGGTCGTCCGGGACCGTGATGGTCGCCGAGCCGGCGTACGCCGCCGCCCATCGACCATCCGCCTTTGCCCGTTCGATCTCAGCATGGCCACGCGGACGCATCCGCCCCTCCTCGATGAGGCGCTCGACACGGGTGACATTCCGAGCGGACCAGAGGCTGCGCCGGCGGCGCGGGGTGAATCGCTGCATGTACGTTGTGGCGTCCAGCGACTTGGCCTGACCGTCGATCCAGCCGCTGCACAGCGCCTCCTCGAGCGCCTGGAGATAGGTCAGGGACGTGGGTGTCGACACGCCCTTCTTGGCCAGCACCAGCCACTCCCCGTCCGAGTCGTCCTCATGCCGATCCAGCCAGGAGCGCCATGCCCGGACGTCGGCCAGGACGAGCGGGGCACTCGTTTGCCCTCGCGCTACCCCTTGCTCCGCTGGCTGATCCGTCATCCGGCCTGGGACGCCTCCTGCCTGGTCGTCGAGGAGATGACGTTGGTGGAGATGAGGGGACTCGAACCCCTGACCCCCGCGATGCGAACGCGGTGCTCTCCCAGCTGAGCTACATCCCCACGGGCGTCGGAGTGTAGCACGGGCCATCGGACGGACCGGCTGCGGACGTCCCGTCCGACAGGAACCGGCGTCACGGCGAGGACTCCCGCGCTACCCTCGATCGATGCCCATCGGTCTCGTCACCGGACTCGGTGCCGCCCTTGCCTGGGGAACGCTCGACGTCCTGTCGGCGATCACCGGTCGGCGGATCGGGAGTCTCCGCGTGACGACCGGTATCCAGGTCATCGGCGCCGCCTTCGTCATCGGTCTGGCACTGGCTTCGGACGCGTCCTTCCCGACCGACCCACGTGTACTCGTCGGCGGAGCGCTGGTTGGGCTGACCGGAGCGGGAGCCTACCTCGCCTACTTCACCGGCCTGCGGATGGGCCCCGTCGCCGTGGTCAGTGGCGTCGTTGCGGCGTACGGGGGCCTGACGGTGATCCTGGCCGTGATCATCCGGGGCGAGAACCTGACCACGACTCAGGCGGTCGGTGCCGCCCTCGCGACCCTTGGCGTGGTCCTCACCGGGCTCCAGTTCGATGGCGACTGGCGCTCGACGCGGTTGGCCGGGCCGGGGGTGGCGTTCGCGATCATCGGGCTAGTCCTGTTCGCGAGCATGTCCATCGTGACCGACATCGTGATCGATCTCGCTGACTGGCTGCAGGTCCTCCTGGTGTCGAGATCGAGCAATGCGATCGTGACCGTCGTCCTGCTCTTCATCGCCCTGACCGTCGCCCGTGAACGCTCTCGTCCGGTGCTCGCCGACGAGAGCGGGGCCGAAGCAGGACAGGCGACCCGCGATCCGCGTGTCCTCGGGCTGGTCGTCGTCGCCGGCCTGCTCGACGTCGCCGGCCTGGCCGTCTTCACGTACGGGCTTGAGCACGCCCAGACGTGGCTCGTGGGATTGGCGTCATCGTTCGGACCGGTGGTCACGATCGCGGCCGCGGTCATCTTCATGGGTGAGCGTCTGCGTCGGATCCAGTGGGTGGGCGTGGCATCCATCGTCGCCGGGATGGTGGCCATCGCCTGGCGGTGATCGGCGCCGGTATGTGGCTCGGGCCTTGCCGGGGACCGTCTCCCGCGTCGCTCCGATCCACGCCCGTCAGTCGTGATCGGCCCAGTCGGGCAGGTGCTTGTCCGGGAACGACCGCTGCAACCGCCGCAGCAGGTCGTGCAGCGTCTTGCGGTCCGCCGGTTCAAGGGCAGATCCGATCTGGGCCTCCCTGATCGCCTGCGCCCCGACCGCACGATCCCACGCGGCGTGACCCTCGTCGGTCGGCTCGATCAGGGTTCCGCGACGGTCCGTCGGGTCGGGTAGCCGACGGATGAGCCCGGCCGCCTCGAGTCGGTCGAGGCGATTGGTCATCGCACCACTCGACAGCCGCATGTGGGCCGCGAGTTGGCCCGGCGTGCGGCGATACGGCGGGCCCGCGCTGCGCAGCTTGCCGAGCAACTTGAAGGCGCGACGATCGAGGCCGGTCGCTTCAAGAG
>CAYNGM010000004.1:0-16652 GCA_964396565.1 uncultured Anaerolineaceae bacterium
GGGATGGACAGGTCGACGGTTCGCATCGGGCATGTCTCCTGTGGTGACATCTGGTTCGCCTGGATCGATCGGCTCGACCGCCCTCGGTCGTGTCTGGGGCAGGGACGCCAAAGCCGTGGCGCCGGTTTCCGCCTGGCGCACGCACGCACCGTCCGCGCCAGCGGCGTATCGTTGCGTTGCGAATGACCGAACCGACGATCCCACCCCGACCCGAGCGGATGCCCGCCATGTACCTCGGCCACGGCGCCCCGCCCCTGCTCGAGGATGCGGATTGGATGGCCGAGCTCGGTGCCTGGTCGTCCGAGCTGCCCCGGCCATCGTCCATCCTCATCGTCAGCGCCCACTGGCAGAGCGCGCCGATGGCCATCAGCTCCACGCACCGGGTGCCGCTCGTCTACGACTTCTATGGCTTTCCCCGTCATTTCTACGAGATGACCTATGACTCGCCACCTGCGCCCGGCCTCGCCATGCGCGTTCGTGGTGCGATGCCGTCAGACGAACCGATCCTGGAGCGCGAGACACGCGGGCTCGACCATGGTGCCTGGGTACCCCTCAAGGCGATGTACCCGGAGGCGGACATCCCGGTGCTGCAGATGTCGATGCCGGACCTCGACCCCGAGCACCTCTTCGCGGTCGGTCGGTCACTGGCGCCGCTCCGTGACGAGGGCGTGCTGATCGTCGGCAGCGGGTTCCTGACCCACGGCCTGCCGTTCATCCACGAGTACATGATGGGGAGACCCGGGGCCCCGCAGTGGTCGATCGACTTCGACCAGTGGGCCCGCGAGGCCCTGGATCGGGGCGACCTCGATGCCCTGTTCGACTTCCGGACGACCGCGCCGGGCATGCCCTACGCCCACCCGACGGTCGAGCACTTCGCCCCGCTGTTCGTCACGCTCGGGGCGGCCAGCGTGCCCGACCAGCGTCCCGACTACACGATCGAGGGGTTCTTCTACGGCCTCTCGAAGCGTTCGTTCCAGGCGCGCTGACCCCGCTCGAGCGAGAGGGATCGGGTCAGCATCCTCCCCCGCCACAGCAGCCGCCAGCAGCGGCGAGTGGTAGCTCGCTGGTGGCTGAAAGATCGATCGACGGTCGCGCATCGGCCGGCTTGGTCGCCTTGATGATGGCGCTGATCATCCCATCGGCCACCGTGTGCGACGGGGTGATCGACACATCGGTGAGCCCGGCCGACTCGAGACCGGCACGGAACTCCGACACGGACAGGGCACCGGCGATGCAGCCGGTGTACGAGCCGCGTTCCGCGCGCTGCTCTGGCGTCAGGTGATCCTCGGCCACGATGTCACTGATGCCGACGCGGCCACCCGGACGAAGAACGCGGGCGATCTCCGTGAAGACCGCGGGCTTGTCGGCGGCAAGGTTCACGACGCAGTTGCTGATCACGACATCGATCGAGTCGGCCGGGAGCGGCAGTGCCTCTATGTGGCCCTTGAGGAACTCGACGTTGGTCGCGCCAGCCTCGACGGCGTTGTGCTGTGCCAGGGCCAGCATCTCGTCGGTCATGTCCACACCGAACGCGCGCCCGGTCGGGCCGACGCGCCTGGCCGACAGGAGGACGTCGATGCCGCCACCTGACCCGAGGTCGAGAACGCGCTCGCCCTCGCGCAGGTCGGCCACGGCCGTGGGATTGCCGCAGCCGAGGGATGCGAGCACGGCGGCAGCGGGGAGTCCGTCTCGCTCAAGTGCCGAGTAGAGCTCGCTGGGCGCGACCCCCTGGTCGCCGCAACACGACGGATCCGCGTTCGACGAGGCGGCCCCGTTCGCCCTGACCGCGGCTTCGGCATAGCGCTGGCGGACGGTCTCATGGATGGTTTCAGTGGTCATCTCCTGGGCTCCTCCGGCGAAGGTCGAAAGCGCATATATCGATGTTTGCCTATATAGCCAGTCATCGATACGATGTCAAGCATGAAACGCCGCGTCGATCCGGATGTGCTTCTGCTCCAGGCGGCCGCCGACCCGACGCGACTGGCCATCCTGCGCCAACTCGCCGATGTGCCCGAGGTGTGCGCCTGTGAGTTCGATGCGTGCCGCGGAGTCAGCCAGCCGACCGCCTCACACCACCTGCGTGTCCTCCGCGAGGCCGGCTGGATCGCGGGCGAGCGACGTGGGACCTGGATCTGGTACTCGCTCCGCCCGGAGGCAGTCACGCGCTTCCGCGAGCTGGCCGACGAGCTTGGGCCAGCCCGGTCCTTGCCGGCATCCGGCGCCACGAACTCTCGCCGTCTCCCGGTCCTTGACTCACAACCCTCCTGAGGTGCGCCGCCCCCACTCTCGGGAGAGAATGGTGCGGACCGCCGACCGGTCGTCGCCGCCACGCCTAGGAGCCCGACCATGACCATCACCGGCATCGATCTCGATGCGACCACTTCAGCGTTTCGGACCCGGGCCTTCATCGATGGCGACTTCGTCGATGCGGCGTCAGGCCGTACCTACGAGGCCGAGAATCCGGCGACGGGCAGACCGCTCGCGACCATCGCCGAGTGCGACGAGACGGATGTCGAGCGCGCGGTTCGAGCGGCGCGCCGGGCCGTCGGATCCGGGGTCTGGTCACACATGGCGCCCGGCGATCGCAAGCGGGTACTGATCAGGTTCGCCGACGCCATCGATGCCCACCGTGACGAGCTCGCGCTGACCGAGAGCCTCGACGCCGGCAAGCCGCTCGCCGATACGCGCTCGCTGGATATCCCCGATACCGCGGCCACCATCCGCTGGCACGCGGAGGCCATCGACAAGCTTTACGACCAGGTGGCGCCGACCGGTCCTTCGGCCGTCGCCATGGTCGTCCGCGAGCCGGCCGGAGTCGTCGGGGCGATCGTGCCCTGGAACTACCCTGCACAGATGGCGGCCTGGAAACTCGGGCCGGCACTCGCCACGGGCAACAGCGTCGTCATCAAACCAGCCGCCCAGACATCACTTAGCCTGCTGCGGATCGCGGAACTGGCTGCCGAGGCCGGTCTGCCACCCGGTGTACTCAACGTCGTTACAGGGCCCGGCGAGGTCGTCGGGCGTGCCATCGCCCGCCATCCCGACATCGACGTCGTCGCCTTCACCGGCTCGACCGAGGTCGGTCGAACGTTCCTTCATCACGCGGCTGAGACGAACCTCAAGCGGGTCGTCCTGGAGCTCGGTGGCAAGAGCCCGCAGGTGGTGATGGCCGATGCACGCGACCTGGGTCGGGTGGCGGAGCGCGCCGCCAGCGCCATCTTCTGGAACATGGGCGAGAACTGCAGCGCGGGGAGTCGTCTGATCGTCCATCGCGACCTGCGCGAGGAACTCGTCGAGCGGTTGGTCGCGCTGACCGCGGACTGGATCGTCGGCGATCCGCTGGATGACGCGACCAGGGTAGGACCGCTCATCACCGAAGCCCACCTGCACCGGGTGCTCTCGTACATCGATGCCGGTGTCGCTGAGGGAGCCCGCATCGCCGTCGGTGGGACGCGGGTCCTCGAGGAGTCCGGTGGCCATTTCCTTGCCCCTACCATCTTCGATGGCGCGCGCAACGACATGCGTATCGCCCAGGAGGAGATCTTCGGCCCGGTCCTGACGGTCATCCCGTTCACGACCGAGGAGGAAGCGATCGCCCTGGCCAACGACACACCCTATGGCCTCGCCGCCTCCATCTACACCGAGAACGTCCGGGTCGCCCACCGGATGGCGCGGGCGATAAGGGCGGGTACGATCGGAATAAACGCCTACTCGGAGGGGGATCTGACGACCCCGTTCGGCGGGTTCAAGCAGTCGGGCTTCGGCGGCCACGACAAGTCGATCCACGCCCATGACCAGTACACAGAACTCAAGACGATCTGGCTCGACATGAGCGAGGACTGATCGGCCCCAATCACCCGCTCCGCATGAGGCGGCAGGATGCAGCCGGACCGACGATACGAGCGTCACGACTACGGCGTGAGCGGTTGACCTTGGGCGTGAGTAGGCGCATCGTGCGCGCGTCGACCCATTCGGGTCCTGCCCTGGACTCGGAGCCACTGGAGGGACGGCAGCATCGATCGATCAGCCGCGCGTGCCCATCAACAGCCCTGGGATATCCCAGACATCGGAGGGACGATCTGACATGCGGAATCCACCCATCCTGATCTCGGTCATCGGGTTCTTCGCGGCCCTGGCCGGGTTCGGCTGGTTCTTCTTCGGACTGCGCGTCCTCGGCTTCGACTGGTTCGGACTGTTCGGCGACCTGCCGGCATTCGAGCATGTCGGCCTGTGGGGCTGGCTCGCGGTCGCCCTGGGCATCCTGTGGGTGCTCGTCGCCCTGGGCCTCTGGTCGCTCCAGTCGTGGGCGAGGACCTTCGCGATGATCGTCGCGGGTCTGGCCCTGCTCGAGGCGGTCCTCGCCTTCATCCAGTTCCCCGGCACCGGTATCGGCTTCGGACTGGCGATCATGCCCGCCCTGATCCTCTGGTACCTGAGTACGGCCGAGGTCCGCGAGGCGTTCGGGGAGGGCCCCGCCGCCTAGCGTCCGGCTACCTCGACTACCGCCGCGCGGCCGGAGTCAATCCGCGACGAAGCGGAAGCTCCCGCCCGCGCGGCGGATACGCCCGGTCGGCCTGACCGGCTCGTGCGAGAGGGCGACACGCCAGCCCTCGTCCGCCGCCTGCGTGAAAAGGTCCACCTTGGCCGGCACGCTCTCGAGCGGGAAGTCGTCGAAGCTCGGTAGCCAGGTCGGCTCGGCGCTCCACGGCCGCATGCACAGGTCCCCGAAGAAGCCCAGCGTGCCGCTGGCGCCGCGCACGATGATCGCCTGGTGCCCACCGCTGTGCCCACCGGTCGCGACCACGGTGACACCCGGCAGGATCTCCCGTTCGCCGTCCACCATGTCGCCCTCGGCGAACGGCCGCACGAGGCGCAGATCCGCCTGGTCGTAGCCCGCCGCGTTGCGCGGATTGCCGTCGAGGGCGATCTCCCACTCGGCCCGCTGGGCGACGATGGACGCCCGTGCGAAGGCGCGCCGACCGGACCGGTCCAGCAACCCGCCGGCATGGTCGAAGTGCAGGTGGCTCAGAGCCACGACATCGACCGATTCCGGCTCGAAGTGGGCCACGCGCATCGCCTCCAGGATGGATGGCCCCTGGAGACCGCGCATGCGACTCGCCTTCTCGTCGAGTCGCTCACCGATCCCGGTCTCGACAAGGACACGGCCCGAGGGTGTCTCGACGAGCAGGCAGTTGAGCGCCTGGCGGAGACGCAGATCGTCGTCCACCTCGTCGGCGACCATGGAACGCCAGGTCGTCCAGGGCACATGGCCCATGATCACCCCGGCGTCCGAGCGGAAGCTGCCGGCGACCACGAGCGAGACGCGTGTGCCACCTCCAAGGTCGGCGAACCAGTCGTTGGTGTCGCGCAGGCTCATGCCGTCGGATGGTAACGGTCGCGGCTGAGCCGCTCGCGATCTTGTCGCTCGGCTGAGCCGCTCGCGATCTTGTCGTTCGCGATCAGCGGGTCATGTAGTCGCGGCGCGGCGCGTTCTCCTCGATGAACTCGATGACCGTGCCGGTGACGGTGCCCGGGGTGAAGACGGCGGCAACCCCCAGCCGACGCAGTTCCGCGGCATCACTCGCTGGGATGGTCCCGCCGACGAGGACCAGGACGTCGTCCAGCCCGGCCTCGCGCAGCAGCTCGAGGACCTCGGTCGTGTACTCGAGGTGGGCACCGACCAGACTGGAGATGCCCAGCACCTGGGCATCCTCCTCGATGACCGCCCGGACGATCGACTGCGCCGACTGGAAGATCCCCGTGTAGACGACCTCCATCCCGGCGTCGCGCAGGCTGCGGGCGATGACCTTCGCTCCGCGGTCGTGGCCGTCGAGGCCGGGCTTGGCGATCACCACCTTGATCGGGACGGCTGGAGTCTGGGTGGGCATCGATGTGTCTCCTGGCTCAGAAGGTGGTAGGCGGTCGATAGACGCCCCAGGCGTCACGGAGCACGTTGCAGATCTCACCGACCGTGCAGCGGGCACGGACCGCCTCCTCGATGGCGGGCATCAGGTTCTCCTCGGGCAGATCGGCCAGTCTGCGGATCTCACGCAGGGCGTCGCCGGCACGCCGCTCCGCGCGAGTCGCCTTGACTCGGGCAAGCCGCTCGAGCTGGCGCTCCCGGACACCCGGATCGAGAGTGAACGTCGGGATGCCGGGGTCGTCAGGCTCGGGTTCGACGTACTCGTTGACGCCGACAACGGTCTGGCCGCCCGACTCCACCGCGCGCTGCTGGTCCCAGGCCGAGTTGGCGATGAGCTGGCCGGCGAAGCCCGTCGTGATGGCAGCGACCAGCCCGCCGACCTCGTCAAGCCGGGCGATGATGTCCGACGATGCCTCCTCGAGGTCGGTCGTCAGGCGCTCGATGTAGTACGAGCCCGCCAGTGGATCCACGACGTCCGCCACGCCGGTTTCGTGCAGGAGGATCTGCTGGGTCCGCACGGCGACCTTGATGGCCTCCTCGGAAGGGATCGTGTAGGCCTCGTCCATCGAGTTGGTGTGGAGGGACTGGGTCCCGCCCAGTACGGCCGCCAGCGCCTGGATCGCCACGCGGGCGATGTTGTTGAGCGGCTGCTGGGCGGTGAGCGTGACACCGGCGGTCTGAGCGTGGACGCGCAGGGTCCACGACTCGGGGCGACGACAGCCCAGCCGCTCCCGCGTGATCCTGGCCCACAGCCGCCGCGCCGCCCGGAGCTTGGCGATCTCCTCGAGGAAGTCATTGTGGACGTCGAAGAAGAACGACAGCCGGGGAGCGACCGTGTCGGGGTCGATGCCGCGATCACGGGCGCGCTCAAGGTAGGTAAGCCCGGCCGCAAGCGTCAGGGCGACCTCCTCCGGGGCGGTCGCGCCTGCTTCCCGGATGTGATAGCCGCTCACGCTGACCGGGTTGAAGCGCGGCATCACCTGCGCGCCATAGGCCATCGTGTCCACGACCAGCCGGATAGAGGGGTCCGGCGGATAGATGTACTCGTTCTGCGCCGTGTACTCCTTGAGGATGTCGTTCTGGGCGGTCCCGGTCAGCAGGTTTCCCGGGATGCCGCGCTCGTCGCCGACGACCCGGTACATCGCGAGCAGGACGGCGGCGGAGGCGTTGATCGTCAGCGACGTCGAGATCTCGTCGAGCGGGATGTCCGCGAACAGGGCGTGGGCGTCCTCGACCGTATCGATGGCGACGCCGATCTTGCCGACCTCGCGCGAGTAGATCGGGTGGTCGGAGTCGTGGCCGAGCAGGGTGGGCAGGTCGAAGTCGGTGGACAGACCGGTCTCGCCGTGAGCGAGCAGGTAGCGGTAGCGGGCGTTGGTGTCCTCGGCCTGACCGAAGCCGGCGACCTGGCGGATGGTCCACGGCCGTCCCCGGTACATGCTGGCCCTGATGCCCCTGGTGAACGGATAGAGGCCGGGCAGCCCGATGTCCGTGGTCGGATCGATGGTCGCGGTATCGGTAGCAGTGTAGATGTCCCTGACCGGCAGTCCGGACAGGGTCGTGAACTCCGTCCGTCGCGGCGGGATGCGGGCGAAGTCGGCGGCCAGCCGCTCCGCTCGCCAGGTGGCCTCGTCCACAGTGTCCGGCGACTCCGCGCCGATCTCCCCGGTCGCCGCTGCCGCTCGTCCTACGTTCGCCATCGCCGTGCTGCCTCCTCGAGTAACGCTCCGACCGACCCGGACACCGCGCCATCGATCGTCATCGTGGCCAGGCATTCATCCAGGAACGCGGACGCCGTGACATATACCTGTTGTCTCGTCTGCGACCGGCGCAGGTCGGCCAGGTCGTCACTCGTCACGAGGTCCGCCCAGCGGGCATCGAGTGCGGCCACAAGATCGGCTACGCCTGTTCCATCCGCGGCGATCGTGGACAGCACACTGACTCGACTACCAAGCATCGAGCGCAGGTGGCGCATCGATTCGACCGCCCCCTGGCGATCCGCCATGTTCACCACCGCGATGTCGGCGAACTCGAGGATCCCGGCCTTGATCGCCTGGACAGAGTCGCCCAGCCCTGGCACCGTCACCAGCACGACCGTATCCACGAGACCCGCCACCGCGACGTCGGTCTGGCCGGCACCGGCCGTCTCGATGATGACGACATCGAATCGCGCGGTGGACTCGAGGGCCCGCAGCATGGCCCCGGCCGCCACGGCGACCGCACCGTGGGCCCGCCTCGTCGCGAGGCTGCGCACGAACACACCGTCGTCGCCGGCTCGCTCCATGCGCAGGCGATCACCCAGTACGGAACCGCCGGTCACCGGGCTGGATGGGTCGATGGCGAGGACGGCCACGCGTCGGTCCGTCCTGCGGTACTCCTCGACGAGACGGCCGACCAGCGTGCTTTTTCCGGCACCGCCGGGACCCGTGATCCCGACCCGATGGACCGGTGCATCGCCCGGCGCGGGGGCGACATCGGGCATCCGCGTCGGAGCAGATTCGATGATGGTCAGTGCGCGCGACAGCGCGGCCAGCTGCTCATCGTCGCGGTAGCGGGCAAGCAGTTCCACGACGCTAGCCGACACGGGTCACCTCCAGCGCTCCGCTCATGATCTCCTGGCGAAGCGCCGCCTTGGACGACTTGCCGATGCCGGTCATCGGGAACGCATCCACGAGGACGGCGCCGGTCGGTCGCTTGAACGGGGCGAGACCGGTCCGGCAATGGTCCAGGAGCGCCGCCGGGGTGAGGCTGGATCCCTGTCTCGCGATGGCCACGACGATCGGCGTCTCGCCCCAGCGCGCATCGGGGATGCCGACGACGACCGCCGAATGGACGGCCGGGTGAGTGACCGCCACCGCCTCGATCTCCGACGGCGCGATGTTGAGGCCACCGCTGATGATCAGGTCCTTGATCCGACCGGTGAGCAGGAGGCGACCCGCGTCATCGAAGCGACCAAGGTCACCAGTCCGCATCGCCCCCGACGGCAGGCACCACGTTGCAGGGTCTATCCCCTCGGGCAGGTAGCCGCGCATCCGGGCCGGGCTCGCACAGACCACCTCGCCACTCTCACCAGCCGGCACGGATCGACCGTCGGCGTCGACCACCCCGACCGTCGACCCGGCGAAGGGCAGACCGACCGACTCCGGCGCTGCCCGCAGCGTGTCCGGTGTCGCGACGGTGATGGTCAGCAACTCGGTCATGCCGTAGAACTCATATGTCCTGACGGTCGGCAGCGCCTCCCACCACGCGGCGAGGAGGGCGGGCGCCATGGGCTCCGATGCGAACATCAGCCAGCGCAGGTTGGCAAGGCGCGCGTGATCGATCCCGTGCAGGAGTCGCGCCATGATCGTCGGGACGGCATCACATGTGGTGGCGCGCTCGAGAGCCTCGTCGACCGCATCGAGATCGAACTTGGGCAACGTCTCGATGGTCCCGCCCGCGAGCAGGGTGGGCAGGATCTGCTCAGGGATCGCCGCGAAGAAGGGCAGGAAGGCGAGCATCACGTCGTCGCGCGAGAACGGCAGGACCCGCTGCAGCTCGGTCGTGGCGAAGCCCATGGAGGCGTGTGTCTGCACCGCTCCCTTGGGTGAACCGGTGGTGCCACTGGTGAGCAGGATGGTGGCGTCGGCGGTCGGGTCACCGGGCGGCAGCGGCCGGGTCGGCGTGTCCAGCAGGTCGGCGATCGGGATCGTCGGGATACTCGCGGCTACCGTGCTCGCCGTCGGGTCATCGATCAAGCCGACCAGGCAGTACCTCGCCTCGACGAGCGCCAGCTGACCGACGAGGTCGCTCGCCAGCAGGAACTGGTTGAGGGGGACGGCCACGCAGCCGGCTCGCAGGATCCCGAAGTACGCAGCCAGATAAGCCGGGTCATTCTGGCCCAGGATGCCGATCCGGTCGCCCGGGCGCGATCCCAGGCGACCCAGCAGGCCGGCCGCCACACGGCCGCTCCGATCCCATAGATCGGCGAAGCTCCAGACATCGCCAGCCGAGCGGATCGCCGGCCGGTCAGGGTCCCCCGAGACGACCTTGGCGAGCGCGTCGGTGAGGGTCGCAGTCACTCCACCCCCCGTCTGCCGGATACGATCGTCGCCTCCGCGCGAGCCGCGAGCACCGGCGGCTCGAGGACCGCCCCCCGTCCGTCTGATGACGCCTCCAGGACCCGATGGATGACCGCCCGGATCCGCCGACTCGTCCGTCCGCGCGAGACGATCCGCGCTCGTCCTTCGATGTAATCGCCGGCTCGCAGCGGGGCGAGGAACTCGACCAGGTGATAGGCGACACACAGGCCCTCGTCGCCGTACTCGCGCAGGGCGATCTCCGTCTCGAGATCACCGAAGACGGCCATCGAGGTGGCTCCGGCAACGAGGTCATGGCCATAGCGGACATCGGCTGGACCCAGGCGAAGGCGGATGACAGCCTCGGGCAGTTCGCCCGCGTCGACGTCCGACCAGGTCGCGTCGCTCATCCCTTGCCTCCCCTATCCTGATGGTCATTAACTAATCAATCGATTAGCTATGATACCAGCTAACCAACCACAGTCAAGCGCGGTTGACCTTGGGATGTGAATGGCCCTAACCTATCATCTGATAAGTGTCATAACAGGATGACGGAGGAACGGTGACGCAGGCACCATCGGTCGTACCTGCCCGTGGAGCGGTGCGTCGGGAGACCGCCGATACGCGGATCCGCGAGGCCGCGGTCCGTCTGTTCGCCCAGCGCGGCTTCGCCGGCACGGGGATCCGCGAGATCGCGACCGAGGCAGGCGTGACGAGCGCCGCGCTGTACCACTGGGTGGGCACCAAGGAGCAGCTCCTCGTCGAGATCATGGGAGACGTCCTCGAGGGACTCATCAGCGCCGCGGACCAGATCAGCCAGGCCCTGGAGCGCCCAGACGCGCGACTGGCTGCCCTGGCCGAGCACCACGTCTGGTTCCACGCGGTCCACCAGCTCGCCACGATCGTCACGGATACCGAGCTGCGCGCCCTTGGCAGTGAAACGAGGGCCGGGGTCATCGGTCTTCGGGACCGCTACGAACGGATCTGGCAAGGAGTCGTCGTCGCGGGCGTGAACGATGGCGTCTTCCGGGTCGATGATCCACGGATCGCCACCACGGCACTACTCCAGCTGTGTACAGGAGTCGCCCACTGGTACCAGGCCACCGGGCCGTTGACGCTGACCAGACTGTGTCGCATCCATGCGGACCTGGCGCTGTCGATGGTCCGGGCGACACGCGATGGCGTGGAGGTCCGGGCGGATGACCTGGACCTGCCGAGCCCGGCGTCTGGCTTCGCGGTCATCCGAACGGGCCCGGCATCGGATGTGAGCCCGGGATAGCAGCAGCGACCAGACCGGGTCGTCGCGGCGCCTGGAAAGGTCGAGTCCAGGGAGTCGGGCTCATCGGTCTACTCTACGCAGGGACCCTGGATGATGTATACGCCTCTTGACGGTGTATACTTTACCCATGAAGCGGCTGCAGATCTACATCGAGCAGGAGCTGGACGACGCTCTGGCCACGCGAGCTCGTCGAACGCGTACATCCAAGGCTGCCCTCATCCGGGAAGCCGTCCGCCGCTCGTTCGGCGAACCTGAGCCGACGATCGATCCGTTTCGCGGCTGGATCGGCGGGTCCGATGCTGCGCCGGCATCCGTCGACGAGGTCGTCTACGGCCCGTGAAGTTCGTCGATACGTCCTATTGGGTGGCACTCCGGCTCCGGCGTGATGCCAACCACGAAGCGGCGGTCCGCCTGTGGAGACCGGGCCAGGCACTCCTGACGACGAACCAGGTAGTAGGCGAGACCTGGACGTTCCTGCGCCGTCGTGACGGTCATGTGTCGGCCGTCGCCTTCATTGACGCGGTCGAGCTCGCAGAGTGGCTCACCGTCGTGCATACCGACGAAGGGATAGAGCGCGAGGCGCTGGCCTGGCTCCGACGTCACGACGAGCGGGCGTACTCGTTCGTTGACGCCACGAGCTTCGCGGTCATGCGCCGTGAGCGCATCGCGGAGGCACTGGCCTTCGACGGCGACTTCAGTGCTGCGGGCTTCGTCGAGGTGCGCCCTCCGTCGTGATGAGCGCTCCGCCACCACCGATCGCGAACAGCGCTCCCGTTGGTCCTGGCGGGGCTCAGGCACCTTCCACGATCAGGCCCATCGCGCGCGCGGCATCGGCCTGGCGCCGGTCGAAGGTCAGCATCACCAGCGGCTGCGGGAGACGGTCGGCAGCTGCGAGATGGAGTGCATCGAGCGTCCGGACCTCATACTGACAGCCGAGTTCGGCGGCTCGCTCGAGACAGGCCGGGTCGACCGGCACCACATGGCAGCGCTCCCAGTCCTCGCGCAGTCTGGCCTTGGCCGTGGTGGTCCCGCTGGTGGTGAACCCGAGCCGGCACAGGGTGATCTCCGCTTCGGGTCGGGCTACCGCAGAGACGACCCACTCGGGGTCCTCACCCATGCGCCGGAGGACCAGACGCGTCCCGTCTTCCTCGACATACCGCTTGATCAGCGCCGAGGTGTCCAGGAACAGCATCAGCGATCGCGCAGCTCGACGAGGATTTCCGCACTCGATCGTCCTGACGGAGCACGGACCGGCTTCGGCGGGGGCGGAGGGGTCCGGACCGGCGCGGCTGCCACAGCGCCAGTCGCGATCAACTCGTCGAGGCTGGCAGGTCTGACTGCGGCGCTGACCGGGCCGATCTCGGCAGCCGGCACGCCATCGACGGTGATGATCAGCCGCTCACCCGCGCGCGCCCGCCGCACTACCTTGCTCGCCTCGTTCCGCAGTTCCCGTATCGGAATGCGTTGCATGGCCGGACTGTAGCACATGGACTACAGCCAACAGCCGGGCAATTGTGGGGGCGCTGGGCCAAGCGCCGGCGGGCGTATGATGGACCCGCATCGTCAGGCATGCGCCGCGATGGCGCCGGGGAAGTCCCTCGGCTCTAACGGATCTCGCCGACATATCCAGTCACTGGTCGGGATGGGCAGGACGTCGATATCGGACGTTCGTCGGTCCGCCCGGCCCTGGACCGAGAGTCGGCGACTGCGGGGCACTACCGCCACCAGTAGCAAGCCCATCCGCTGATGGGTTGGCAGCGCCTCGGAAAGGAGTGCGCTGTGAACTGGCTGCGCCCCATTCCCGCTCTTGGATCGGCCATGGTGATATCGCTGGCCCTTGCCGCGTGTGCATCCGCGACGCCGGCTGCGTCCGGCGGACCCGTCGCGTCCACCGAGCCCGTCGCGTCCACCGCGTCCACCGCGTCCACCGAGCCCGCCGCGGGCGGGGGCGGGGGCGACCTATCGAAGGTCGATGCCTGCGCCCTGCTCACGCCGGCCGAGATCCACGATGCCACCGGCGTCGATGTGCAGGCGGGCGTGAACGCCGACTCGGACATCGTCAAGCAATGCAACTGGGAGAACTCGGATTCGGTGCTGGCCCTGGGGGTCGTGGTGCGGACCTTCAACGATGACGACTGGGACACCATCAAGGTCTTTCCCAATGCCGAGGCAGTCCCTGGCCTGGGCGAGGAGGCCTACAAGAACTCGCCATTGACCGGCGATCTGAGCTTCAAGGCAGACGGCTATCAGATCGATATGGGGTGGGCCGCCATCGGCCCGATGAGCCAGGCTGAGGCCGACAAGGCGCTCGAGACACTGGCGCGACTGGTGCTGGGCCGCGTCTGAGTCGCGACGACCGACGAGTACGTGTGGAGCCCGGGCCCTGCGCACCATGTCGGTGAGCGCGGCCCGCTCAGCCGCCGTGTCACCTGCGGCCGCCTATCGAGCCTCCTGCCACGGCTGGTCGCCCGCTGACTACGAGTCGTGGCTCGCCAACGCGCTTCGCGGCCAGATCCCACCCGTCAGGCGGTCGCGTCGTCAGGCGGTCCGGCGATGACCTCCGCGGGTCCATCCAAGTCCGTGCGTCCCGGGCCACCAAGTGGAGCGCTGCGCTGGCTGCTGGCGCTTCCTGTCGGGTTGTACCACGCGCACCTCGGCGGGCTCCTGGGCCACCGGTTCCTGCTCCTGGTCCACACCGGGCGCAAGACGGGCCTTCGGCGCGAGACGGTCGTGGAGGTCGTCCGCTACGACCATGGCAGCCGCGAGTCCGTCGTGGTGGCCGGCTGGGGCCGCCGGACAGGTTGGCTCCACAATGTCGAAGCCGGGCTGGCAAGAGAGGTGCGGACCGGCCGGCAGCACTACGTGCCGATGCATCGCATCCTGCCCCTGGACGAAGCCGACCGTGTCTTCGCGGAGTACGAGCACCGCAACCGCCTGGTCGCCCCGATCGTCCGCGCCGTGCTGAGTCGCCTCCTTGGCTGGCGCTACGACGGTACCCCGGCCGCCCGCAGGCGCGCAGTCGGGCAGCTCACGCTCGTAGCGTTCCGACCAAGCGAAGCCGCGCAGGCGAGCGACCCCGCTGAGAGGGGTTGACAATCCGGCCGAGTGCACTAGTCTTACGTTGTAAGACAACTTACATCGTAAGAGCAAGGTACGAAGGGACGGTCCCATGCGCATCCTCATCGTCGGCAACGGCAACATCGGCACCCTGTACGGCTTCGCCCTGTCCGAGGCGGGGCACGACGTCCGGCACCTCATCCGTCCCGGCAGGCTCGCGGCGCAGCCGTCGGTCGTCCACCTCGACCTCCTCGACGAGCGCGGTGGCCGCGAGGTCCGTCGCGTCCTCCCCTATCCGTGGCGCCTGACCGACCGGGCGGACGATCCGGTCGACATCGTTCTCGTTGCGTCGCGCGCGTCGGCCGCGATCGAGACCGTCGCGGCGATCGCCCCACAGCAGCCGGACGCCACGTTCGTGGTCTGGGCCCTGGCCTGGGACGGCCTCGCCGCCCTGGGCGACGTCATCGACCCAGCGCGAATCGTGCTGGGCTATCCGGACAGTGGTGGGACCAACGACGGCCAGGGCCGTTACGTCCTGGCCCTTGGGGCGGAGCCGCATCTCGGATCGCTGTCCGCGGCGGTGTCCGGGACATCGACGGCCATCGAACGGGTCGCCGACGTCATGCGCGGCGCGGGCCTCGAGCCGGTCATCCACGCTGACATGCCCGGCTGGCTACGCGTCCACGCCGCCATGACCGTCCCGTACTGGGCGGCCCTGGCACGCGACCGCGACCTCACCGCGATGCTCCGCGACGGCCGACTCCTGCGCCAGGCCTTCCGGGCACAGAACGAAGCGCTTGCTGCCTGCGAAGCTGGCGGCATCGACCTCTCCGGGTACCCGGAGGTCGACATGGTGCGGATGCCGGCGGTGCTGTTCCCGTTCGCGTTCCGCTGGATCTTCCGGCGCAACGAGTCGATGCGTCGGGTGACCGCCCACGGCGTGGATGGTCTCGCCGAGGCCCGTCCCCTGTACGCCGCGATGCTGGCCGAGGCCGAGGCGCGGGCGGTCCCGGTGCCGAATCTGCGGGCTATCGGGCGCTGGCTCGAGGTCGACTCGCCCGACGCGTCGGATGTCGCCGCACGCCGGTCCGCGTGACAGCCCAGCGCCGGACCCGCCGGCGAGTGACCCCGCTCACGGCGGAGCGGATCGAGACCGCGGCGCTGGCCATCGTCGATCGTGAGGGCGTCGACGCCCTCACGATGCGGCGCCTCGGTTCCGAACTCGGCGTCGAGGCCATGTCGCTCTACTACCACGTGCCGACCAAGGACGCCCTGCTGGACCGTTTGGCGAGTCGCGTCGCCGGCGAGGTGGTGCTCGACCTCCCGGCGGACGTGCCATGGCGCGACGGGCTCCGGGCGATGGGGGTGGCATTGCGGGCTGCCCTCCAGGCGCATCCGCGGGCCATCCCGATCGTCGCGACGCGCCCACTGGACCCCGAGGCCGGACGACGGTTGGTGACCCCTGTCATCGGACCCGTCGTGGCGGGCGGGTTCGCCGAGGCGACCGCGTTCCTGGCAATCCAGTCGGTCGCGGTCTTCGTCATCGGGCACGCCCTGGCGGAAGCCGACGCCGGCGAGGAGGAGGCGGAGGAGGAGGATGCGCCCGACGCACCGCAGGACCGGTCCTACTACGACCGATGGTTCGATCTCGGCCTCGACGCCCTGATCCGCGGGCTCGACCCGGCCATTCCGGAGGCTTAGGGCCGCTACCCTCGTGGGTCCAGCCCGCCAGATGACCTAGTGCTCCCCATTGTCCGCGGCGGCTGGATCCGACCCCAACTGTGATGGCCGCGATGCATGCCAGAGATCACGAACGATCCGAATCGTCTCCGTGGGCGCCTCGAGCGGTGTCAAGTAGGCAGTGTCCGGGACGACGGCCACGGAGCCATTGGCGAGCAGCCGACGCTTCGCCTCTGCCTGCTCGGGCGTCCACTCTGGATGGTCGCTGCCCGTGACGAAGACGGTTGGACAGCGGACGGCAGCGAGCCGCGGAGTCAGATCGGGGCGCCCGAGGGAGATCGATGTCATCGCGTTCTCTAGCGCCCGCCGCCGCATCGTGCGCAGGCCATCAAGGACCAGGGCGACCGCCTCGAGATCGTTCGCACGAGTCGCGGGCGACAGCAGCGCGTCGACGATCCCGCTCGAAAGGAAGCCTCGCATCCCCACGACGCGATAGACGGCCAGCAGGGCTCGGAAGAGCAGCCGCTCGGATCGGCCGTAGGGCTCAATCGGCGTTCCGAACGTGGCCAGGGTCCGGCAGCGCTCCGGCCAAGTCGCCCCGAACACGACGCCCACGTGCCCGCCCCACGCATTGCCGACCCAGTCGACGGGCTCC
>CAYNGM010000004.1:16662-23312 GCA_964396565.1 uncultured Anaerolineaceae bacterium
CGAGCGTCGCGAGCACCTCACCGGCCGCTGCCGCACAGTCATCCAGGGCGTACCGATGCCCGGGGTCGGCGCTCGCGCCGTGGCCCGGCCCGTTGATGATCACCAGGCGCCGGTCGCGGGCGAGGTCGTCCTCGACGCGCCCCCAAGAGCGCTCGTCGACGAACAGGCTGTGCCACAGCACCGCCGGCGGTCCCTCGCCCCGCACGCGCACGGCCACCGAGCCGACCCGTGTCGGAATCTGGTGGCGCTCCTCGGTCATGGCACGCGGACCGACGTCCCGGCCCGATCATCGGCTGCCGCTGGCCCACGCAGGGCACGATAGCCGAGCACGACGAGCGGGATCTGACCGACCGCGTACACGACGTGGGCCCCGTAGTGAGTGATCGACTGCTCGGGCACGAACGGCAGGATCGAGAGCGGCAGCACGCTGACGATCCCGCCGATCACGAGGTTTAGGACGCCCCAACCGAACGCGGCTGCCGCGACAACTCTCGAGCCTGGCCACAACGCGTATGCCCCAGCCAGCAGCGCGGCGAACGCGATCGGACCGGAGTTCTCGAGGTCGATCGGGCTCAGTGGAAGCTCGTACAGGTTGTGGGCCAGCATCGATAGGGCGGACACGGCGAGCGCCACCACCATCGCGACGCGGGATACACGACGCATGAACGACTCCTTGAGGACGAGTGCTCGTTCCGTCGCGATGACCTTATGGTGCCCACGCCCGAATCGGTCAGGCCTTCTGTTCGGGCTGATTCAGGATCGCGTCGAAGCGCGACGCCTCGACGTGCACTGGCACGAGCGCAGCCCGCAGGGCCGCGACCACCCGCTCCCGCACCGCTGGGTCGGGCTCGGGGTCGAGTCCGAGGACTGCTGAGCCGACCATCGCCGAGAGCGCGTCGCGAGCGACTCGTGTCGCGGTTTCACGCGACATCCCCGGCGCCGACGCGGCCACCAGCCTGGCGAACACGGCTTCGCCCTCGCGGAAGGTGGGGGCGTGCGTGCCGGGGTTGGAGGTGGTTCCAGCGATCTCGTCGGCCAGACGCATGGCAAGCAGGTAGTTCGGGAGCTCGGCCAGCGACAGGTCCAGGAGCTGCGCGAGCTGGATGAGCGGATCGGTCCCAGGGTCGACCCATACGCTGTCCCAGTCCATCCTCGGGCGGCGCAGGAGGCAGGTCGCCAGCTCCTCCTTCGAACCGAAGTAGTGATAGAGGCTCGCGGGACTCAGACCGCAGGCATGCGCGAGGGCCTTGATCGTCGCCCCGCGGTACCCATCGCGGCGAAAGACCGGGGCGGCCAGCGCGAACAGCTCGAGGCGTCGCCCGTCGAGGTGACCACCTCCGCGGAACCGCCACGGGCGGAAGTCGGGAGGCTCACTCGTCGCACGCTCCACCATTCGGGTAGCGTAGCCACGGACCCCACCGACGACGTGGCCCAATCGGCAGCGGTCGCGTCGCCATGCCGCTGGAGCGCCACCGACCGCGAGGTCGGGTTGGGTCTTGGCGGAGCGGCTGCCCGAGGCCGACTCAGAGGCCCCAGAAGGACCCCGATAGGCCGACCGAGCGCAAGTACTCATGTGCCGCGGACGGCTCTCGCCGAACGTAGCCGCGATCGAGTCGGCCCGCGTACCAGCCGCTGGCCAACCGCCACACCGTCGCGAGGTCTGTCGCGTAGCCGCGCTCCCGCCCCTCGCGGGCGAGCCACGCGTCCAGGCAGGCGTCGTCGCAGAACACCCGCTGGTTGCCGCACGTGAAGACCACGTCGTCCCACATGTGGGCCGCCGGGACGAGGAAGTGCGCGACCTGGTCGCCCGCGGGCGGCGCATCGCGGCCGACGACCCAGGCGTGGGCCCGGCCGCAGCCCTGACACGTGGTCGCGACGAGCACCTCGGGCTCGTCGGGGACGAGGTGGGGGATCGCGAACGAGTCCCAGACACAGCCGCCCCACCAGAGGGTGTGGCTGCCCTTGACCGAGAAGCCGAGATCGACCGTCGAGAACGGGTGCGCCATCGCGATCCCGCCGTCATGGTCGAGTGCGACATGGCGCGCAGCGGCCAGTTCCCGGATGCCTGCCTCGATCTCGTCGGGGCCTGCACCCAGCGCCTCCTCGAGGTCCACGGGCTCTGGCGCGCGGCCGGTGGAAGCAAGGGACCTGTAGATGGCAAGACGGAGGTCTTCAAGATCGAGCGTCACGTTCCCATCCTAGAGCGCAAGTCCGGAAGAAGGCATGGCCCAATCGGCCAACTGGTGAGCGCGGCCCAGCACCCGCACCCTTTGCGCCAGTAGCCTCTGTCGGACTCGATGACATTGGCGCGCAGGGGTCGGGCGCGCGTTGGCACCCTACGAGATCCCGATCGAGGGGCGCGACGAGTGGTTTGCCGCGGCTATGCCCAAAGCGCCGAGATCGGGACGACGATGACACGTTCGCCGAGCGAGAACGCCCGAGGCCCGGTGTGGAACAGAATGCCGGCCACGAACGCATCGCCGAGTCGGTCGCGGAGCGTGACAAGGTGGCGCGCGTCCGAGGATGTGGGCGCCGCGTTGGCCTTGACCTCGATCGCGACGATCGCTCCGCCCCCCAGCTCGGCGGCGATATCGATCTCAAGTCGTCCTTGCTCCTGGCGTACGTGATACAGGCGTGGTCGGGAACGGGTGACGACCACCTCCGCCCGTCGGAGGGAGCCGAGGACGAGCCCGACGATAGGGCGGGGCCCTGACCCGACGGCAGCACGGGCGTCCGCCGACGCCCGCGTCAGGGGGCGATCAGGGCGTCGGTCCGCCTGTCAAGTCCGCCTGCGCCCGCTCGATCGGGTCGGCGATCGCTCGAAGCTCCAGGACGCGCGCCCGGGCTGCCGCCGCGTCGATCGCAACGTATCCCTCGAGCGCGGGGGCGGAGACGGCAACGGCGGCCGCGCCCAGCTCGGCGCGCGCCCGGGCCACCGGGTCGGGGATCGCCCGCCAGGACACGACCTGGATTCGGACGGCTTCGGGATGGATCGGGCTCGGGTGGGCCACGTGCTCCAGCCGCTGATCCCCGAACGCCCAGGTGTGGAGGCTCGCGATGGCGGTCGTCACGGCTCCGTCGTCGGCGATCCGTGCCGGTTCATCGGCGGCGGCGAGGATGACGCTCGTGGCCGCGAGTGCGACCGCCGCGAGTGCGACCGCCGCGAGCCGGAGGCCAACCTGCCGCCGGCGCCCACGGCCGGGGATCACAGGAGTGTCGTCGTGCATGGTCGGGAACTCCATCGAACGCACAGGAGGAGGTGCGATGCCGGCCACCCTACGGCGCGACCGGCCTGGAGAGACCGGACAAGGGTCGTCAGGGGAGATGGACTGATGACGACCTCGTTGGAGGACCATCCGGTCGATCCTCGAGGACACGGGTCCACAGGAAGGAACCAGGGGCGTGACTGACGTCCGGCGTATCCGGGGCGGGGCGGATCTCATCGGCCGCGCTCATCCGGTCGAGGAACGGCACGGCGGTCGACCTTCCGCCGAGTTCGCGAACGGTGAACCCGTGGATCGGGATCCTCATCAGCCGGCCGGTTCCCGGCCAGACCGCGGTTTCGAGGTCTCCGCGGGCGGACCCCGTCACGATGAAGCGTCCGGGTTCCGGGAGATCGTCGACGGCCCGTTTCACCCCGCCGAGCACGCCGGGTACCGCTTGCCATTCGTCGAGGAGAACGGGCGTTGGCAGCGCCCGGAGCGCCGCGTCCGATATCGCTCTACCGCAGCTTGTACTACCGCTCTCGCGTCGGTTCCGCCCTTGAACCGCTCCATCACGGCAGCAGACTTGTCGAGGGCAGGCCCGAACGGCCACACTCGCGGCGATGGTCGCCGTCATCGGGCGCGAGAGCGAGCTTCAGTTCGGTGAGGCTTGGGTGCACAGCCTCGCCGATGGCCCATCCTTGCTCGTCCTCCAAGGTGAGCCGGGTATGGGCAAGACCACCCTGTGGGCGGCCATCGCGAGCCGGGCCGAGCAGGCTGGCATCCGCGTCTTTCGTGCGCGTCCCACGGCCGTCGAGACGTCGCTGACGCTGTCGTGGCTCAGCGATCTGTTCGCTGAACTGCCCGGCGACGTCGTTGCGGCGTTGCCATCGATCCCCGTACCATCTCTCAATGTGGACGCATCATTGTGATATTGTGTCCACATGGCCGATGTCGGGATCCGGGAGCTGAAGCAGCACCTCTCCGAATATCTGGACCGGGCCGAGCGCGGGGAGGTGCTGCGGGTCACCGACCGCGGTCGGCCCAAGGCGGTGATCGGCCCGGTGCCGGGGCGTGCCCGCATCGAGGACGGGATCCGGGCGGGCTGGATCACGCCTGGTACGGGTTCGCCGCTCGGGGCGGTGCGTCGGACGAGGGCGTCAAGGTCGGTGCTCGACGTCCTGGCCGAGGACCGCGGTGAATGACCACCTACGTCGATTCGAGCGCCCTGCTCAAGCGCTATGTGGACGAGACCGATTCGGCCGCCGCCGACGCGTTGCTGCGGTCAGATCACGAGCTCCTCACGGGCCGCCACACGATCGTGGAGGTCCGGCGGAACCTCGCCCGGCTCCTCGTGGGGCGCGACCTTCGTGCTGCGCGATCCGCGTTCGCCGACGATCTGCGTGCGTTCTCGATCATCGAGCTCGACGAGGCGACCTGCGAATCAGCGGCCGCCATCGCGGAGACCACCGGCGTGCGCTCGCTCGATGCCCTCCACCTCGCGGCCGCGCAGCGCGTTTCTGCCCCGGGTCTGAGTTTCCTGACGTTCGACATCCGTCAGGCGCAGGCCGCCCGCGCCATCGGGCTGTCGGTGGTGACGGCCTGAGACGACGACCATCACATCGGACTTGCCATCCCATCAGTCCGCGGACCCACGAGCTCGGGCGTGTCGTCAAGGCCGTGGGACACCAGGTCCTCGCCGGCCGCGGGCATCACAGACGTCAATCGAGAGCCGATGACGGTTCAAACCCGAGCACGTCCGGCGCCCGCCAGCAGGGCGGGACGGCTGGCGCCACGAGAGCGAACGCCAGCGCCAGCCGACCGAACCGTTACGAGAGCAGGGCGCATACGTCGGTGATCTTGCCCGTGTAGGAGAACTCGGTGGTTCTGCCGAGGTTCATGTCGTACGTGACGTTGGTCAACACCGAATAGCGCACGTGCGCCCGAGGATGAGGTCGAGGCTCACGACCCTGGCGTCGACGGATGCTGAGTAGCGTTCGTCTTGGCCGAGAACCTGCTGCCTGGTTGGCTCCGAGGCGTAGCACCCGAGGCGAATTGGAAAGGAGCCCGGCCACACCACCCTTGGGGCCATGACGGCGCGCTGGTCCGATCCAGGTTGACTCCCGGTTCCCCCCGCTGGCTACGTCCGCGCCGTCAGTTGCCGATCCGGTCTGTGATGGCGGGTACGACGACGGATGGCCCGATCCACCACCGCCGGAACGTAGCGGTTCAACCGCTCCGCGGCACAGCTGGGTGTGGATCCTCGCCCCGCAGCTGCCGCAGCCCGAGGACCAAGCGCGAGAGCACGGATCGACGGACGGAGCCTATCGGCCGACTTCCGTGGCTGGCCGGTGCGGCTCCGAGGTACGGTTGACCGAGCGGTGACGATTGTTGCCATCGCGCCGCAACACTTGCACGAGGCGGCGGCATCTGTAGTCCATGGTGGCAGGATCGATGGAGCTGCAGGTCGAGGCGGGATCAGCGCTCCTGGAGGAAGCGCGGGCCGGTGACGAGGTCGCCTTCACGACGATCGTGGCCCGCTACCATCCAGATCTGCTCCGAATCGGTTTTGTCGTCTGTGGCGACGTCGACGTCGCCGAGGAGGCGGCGCAGTCCGCATGGGTCGTCGCGTGGCGGCGACTCGGGGATCTCCGCGACAGCTCGAGCTTGCGACCTTGGCTCATGTCGATCGCGGCGAACGAGGCGCGCCAGCTGACCAGGAGCAAGCGTCGGCGCTCGGTGCGTGAGATCGCCATGCTCGACCCTTCGACGCCGTCCGTGGATGCCACCGCCGCTGATCGGATCGACCTCGCGAACGCGCTGGCGGCGCTGGAGCCCCGCGACCGGGAGCTGCTCGGACTCCGGCACCTTGCTGGCATGGACTCCGCCGAGATCGGCCGAGCGGTCGGGATGACCCCGACCGCGGTGCGCAGCAGGCTGGCCCGAGCCCGCGAGCGCCTGCGCAAGGAGCTGGGTGATGACTGATTCGCCGATGGACGCGTTCGATGCTCGGGTCACGGCCATGATGACGGCGTATGGCGACCAGGCCGTGGCCACGTACGACGCTGCGGCTGTCGCCCGGGTCGCGATCACGCAGCGTCCGAGCCTAAGCCATCGCTTGGGGCTCACCCTTAGGGTGGGCCGCGGAGCGCGGCTCCTCCTGCTCGCCGTCGTCGCGCTCCTCGTATCGGCCGCGGTGCTGACGGCCGGATCACCCCGCCCAGCGGCGCTGGAGTCGACGATCGTACTCGGGCCGACGGGCCCCGAGCACACTGTCTACCGGATCCCAAGCAGACCCGATTTCGAGGTGATCATCGAGAATCGTTCGGACGTCACCTGGCTGCCGTGGGGGATGGGCCTCCAGGAGAAGGACTCCTGGTGCCACCTGATCTCCGGGCGGAGCCAGCCCGATCCGTGCACCGCCGGACCGCACTCGACGATCGCCCT
>CAYNGM010000005.1:0-22934 GCA_964396565.1 uncultured Anaerolineaceae bacterium
AGCGCTCCCAGAAGCCGAGCTGGTCGTGGTCGAGGAACTCGAGCCCGCGGATCCACTTGGCGCTCTTCCAGAAGTAGCGCTTCGGAACGACCAGTCGGAGGGGGTAGCCGTGCTCCGGCTCGAGCGGCGCACCATCGAAGGTATCGGCGAGCAGGACGTCATCGTCGTCGAGGACCGACAGCGGCAGGTTTGCCGTGTAGCCCGATTCGGCATGGCTCACGACATGAGTCGCCGTCGGACGGACACCCGCCATCTCGAGGATGGTGCGGATGGCGACCCCCTCCCAGGTGGTATCGAGCCTGGTCCAGCGAGTCACGCAATGGATATCGGCGTGGACCGTGGTCCGCGGCAGGGCCATGAACTCGCCCCAGGTAAGGGTGAGCGGGGTGTCCACCTGTCCGTAGACCTTGAAGTCCCAGGTGCGAAGGTCGGCGTGGGGCACGGAGCCGTAGTGAAGGACGGGGAACTTGTCGGTTCGGTACTGGCCCGGCGGGATGCGGTCGGCGACTGCCGTGTCGGCAGTCCGATCGCCGAAGAGACGTTCGAACATGGGGCGGGACCTCGGGAGCGATGCTGGGCGGCGCTGCCACGACAGAGGCGGCGCTGCCACGACAGACCTGTATCGTCGCACACACCCGATGACTTGCCCGGGACGCGGGTACCCTTCCGACGTGACCGGCACGCCCCCCGACCCTGAGCCGACCATCGTCATCGTGATGCCCGCCTACAACGCGGCGCGGACGCTGGAACGAACCTACGCCGACATCCCTCACGACATCGTCCATCGGATCATCCTCGTCGACGACGTGTCCAGGGACGAGACGGTGGAGATCGCCCGCCAGCTCGGGCTCGACGTGATCATCCATCCGCAGAACCGCGGGTACGGTGGCAACCAGAAGACCTGCTACGACGCGGCCCTGGCGTCTGGCGCTGACATCGTGGTCATGCTCCACCCTGACTACCAGTACGATGCGACGCGCATCCCGGCCCTCATCGAGCCGATCGCGGCCGGCACCCATGACCTGATGCTAGGCAGTCGGTTCCTGGGCGATCCGCTGGCGGGTGGGATGCCCACCTGGAAGTTCGTGAGCAATCGATTCCTTACGACGGTCGAGAACATCGCCTTCGAGCTTCAACTGTCCGAGTACCACACCGGTCTGCGCGCCTACAGCCGGCGTCTGCTCGAGACGATCCCGTATCACGCCAACAGCGACGACTTCGTGTTCGACCAGGAGCTCATCGCCCAGGTCGTCGCGGCCGGCATGCGTCGCCGGATCGGTGAGGTCGCCGTCCCGACACGCTATTTCGATGAGGCCAGTTCGGTCGGTTTTCGACGGAGCGTGGTGTATGGGCTCTCGACGCTGCGTGTCGTCGGCCGCTATCTCCTCCATCGGCTGCGGGTGCGGCGTTCGCCCAAGCTCACTGCCCGCGGACGGTGACGGTCAGCCGCAACGCGCTTCTGCGCGCGACTCTCGGGATCGCGGTCAGCCTCGTCTCACTGTGGATCCTGTTCCATGCCGTCGATGTTGGTGCGGCCCTCGACGTCCTCGCCGGCGCGTCTCCCGCCTGGGTCGGGCTGATGGTCGTGACCGTCGTCATCGATGTGGCCGCCCGTGGAGCGCGCTGGCGGGCACTGCTCGCGCCGATCAAGTCGATCCGTTACCCCCGGGTGCTCGGGTACACCTACATCGGATACCTCGCCAACAACGTCCTGCCGGCTCGACTCGGCGAGCTATACAGGAGTCACGCCCTCGGTGAGGGGGAGGGGGTCAGCCGACCGACCGTGCTCGGGACGGTGGTCGTCGAACGTGTCGTCGACACGGTCATCGTCGTCGGTCTGGCGGCCATCGCCGTGGTCGTGCTCAGCGTGCGCGGGATCATGACCAGCGCGGTGCTGCTCGGGGCAGCGTTCGTGGCCCTCCTGGTCGTCGGGCTGGGACTGGCGATGGCGCTCCATCGATTACCCGGCGCCGATCGCGTCGCCGTGTTTGCGTATCGCTGGCCACGGATGGTCGAGCTTGCGCGGCGTCTGCGCACCGGGCTGTCGGTCGCCGCCCGGCCCGGTACGCTGGTCGCCGCCATAGGCTTCAGTGCCCTCGCCTGGTCGGCGTCGATCGTCACATTCGTGGCCGGTGGTGCCGCCGTCGGGCTCGATCTCAGCATCGCCGAGGGCGCCCTGCTCACGAGCGGTGTCGCGCTCGCCACCATCGTTCCCTCGGGACCGGGCTACCTTGGGACGTTCGAGTTGACGGCTGTCGGGATAGCCTCGTCGCTCGGGGCGGACCCGGATGACGCCTTCGCGATGGCGTTACTGGTCCATCTGATGCTGCTTGCGGTCACCTCGATCGGCGGGGTGATCGCGATGGTCCGTCTACGGGTCCGGCGGGGTCAGATCGGGACCGGCGCGTCGTAGGGTTCGAAGGTCAGCGGGCCGTCAGGCTCACGCCGGAGTCGCAGGAACTCCAGGGTATAGCGCTCGTACATCTGACCGGCGAGAGCGGCGGCCTCCGCGTGGAGCGGCTGGCCGGCAGCGGCCCGGGCGACCGCGCGACTCTCCCAGATGCAGAACGACATGCACGACCCGTCCGCGCCCAGGGGCCCCTTGAAGTAGTGGCGGAAGCCCGGTGCAGCGGCGGCCTCGGCATGGGCGCGATCGTCGTACTCCGTGAGCATCCGCTCGTCCGCATCCGGGCGCCTGACGGACCGGAACGCGACCATGTACCACTCGCCGGTGCCGAGCGCCTCACCGGCTGCGTCCCAGTCGAATGCGTCGGCCACGGGCAGCCGGGCGTAATCGGACGAGAGCGGCTGAAGGTCGTCGAGGGCGTCCATCGGTCGCGAAGCATGCTGGCCCTGGGGCGGGATGTCAATCCGTGGAAGTCCACATTGTCATATGGCGAGAAGTACCAGTCCATGACTGCTCATCTGGACTCAGCCGGCGGCCGAGGACCGCAGGACACGGGTCAGGGCGTGGGACGCCTCTCTCAGCACCCCGCCCGCACGCCGTCGCCACCCGGTCGTGGCGCGATCACGTGGCGCGATCACGGCCAGCGCCGCCACGATCCCGTCGTCGCGCAGGACCGGGACGGCGAGGGTCACCGCAGCGGCGACGACTGAGCCGTCGTCACTGGCGATGCCAGCCGCGACGACCGCCTCGAGGGCCCGCCGGACCGTGCGGGTACGCCGCCCCAGGACCTCATCGCGGATCTCCGGCGGGGCGTAGGCGAGGAGCACGTGGCCGATGGCACCGCGGTCCAGTGGTCCCGCCGTGGCGACCGGGGGAACCACGCGCAGCGGGTGCGCCGACTCGACCTGGTGCAGGCAGACGGCCGTCAGGCCGATGCGGCGACAGATCAGCGCTGTCTCGCCGGTCTCGTCGGCGAGCATGGTCAGGATGGGGTCGGAGCGCCGGATCAATTCCTCGCTGCTGACCGTCGAGCCGCCGCCGATGAGCAGCCGCGGCCCGAGGCGGTAGGCGCCGTCGTGACGGTCCACGAACCCGAACTCGGTCAGCGTCCGCAGGTAGCGGTAAACGGTCGAGGCCGGCGTCTCCAGGAGGCTGCTCAGTTCGTCGACGCGTATCTCGCCACGGTCGGCGATGGTCAACAGGACGCGGAGTCCCCGGGCGAACGAGGTGTCCTCGCTTGCTTCTTCCGGCGGGCGGTCGCGGGCGGTGGGCATGGGCGGAGGATACGGGCCACGGCAACACGCGACACGCAGCGCGGGTTACCGCAGCGCCGGGTAGCGCAGCGCGGCGGTACCATCACGACGATGTCGTGACGGCCACGCGAGGAGGCGAGCCGATGACCATCCGTGACGCGAGCCACGGTGCTCGACGCGGGCGCGCCGTGCGCCAGGCTGAGCGGCTCGCCCGAGCGACCGAGGCTCTGCCCTACCTGACCCGACGTCTGCCGCCGGTCGAGGTCATCTCGACCGAGGGCCTCGAGCAGATCGAGTGGAATGCCGACACGCTCCTCGAGGGGGTCGGCATCGAGATCGTCAACTACCCGGAGGCGACCGAGATCTTCCGGCGGGCCGGCGCCGACGTCAGCGACCAGCGCGTGCGTTTCCCGCGCGGGATGTGCCGGACCCTGGTGACAGCCACGGCGCCACGGTCCTTCACCCAGCGAGCCCGCAACCCTGCCCGGAGCGTGGTCATCGGCGACCCCCACGTCGTCCTCGTCCCGACCTACGGCTCGCCGTTCGTCCACGACATCGAGCGTGGACGTCGCTACGCCACGATCGACGACTTCCACGCGTTCGTGAAGCTGACCTACACGAGCACGACCCTCCACCATGGTGGGGGGACCCTGTGCGAGCCGGTGGACCTCCCGGTCAACAAGCGTCACCTCGACATGGTCTACAGCCACATCCGCTACTCGGACCGGGCGTTCATGGGCTCGGTCACCCACCCGAGTCGGGCGGAGGACTCCGTGGCGATGGCCCGGATCCTGTTCGGGGACGAGGCGATCGAGGCCCACCCCGTGATCATGGGCCTGGCCAACGCCAACTCCCCGATGTCCTGGGACTTCAACATGCTCGGCTCGGCCAAGGTCTACGCAGAGGCCGGTCAGGTGATGCTCATCACGCCGTTCATCCTGGGCGGGGCGATGGCCCCGGTCACGGTTGCCGCGCAGGCTACCCAGACCCTGGCCGAGGCCCTCGCCGGGATGGCCTTCTGTCAGATCGTGCGACCCGGCGCGCCGGTCATCTTCGGTTCGTTCGCCTCTTCGATGTCGATGCAGACCGGTGCGCCGACGTTCGGGACACCGGAGCCTCAGCTCGTGCTGTTCGTCCTCGCGGCACTCGCCCGGCGGCTCGGCGTTCCGTTCCGTGGAGGCGGCAACTTCACAGCGTCCAAGGTGCCGGACTACCAGGCTGCCTACGAGAGCGCCATCAGCTTCCTCGCCACGATCCAGGCTGGGGTCAACTTCAACCTCCACACGGCGGGTTGGCTGGAGGGTGGCCTTGCCATCGGCTACGAGAAGTTCGTCCTCGATGAGGATCAGGCATCGATGGCCGCGGCATATCTCGCCGGCGTAGACACCACGGCCAACGGATACGCACTGGACGCGATGCTCGCCGGCGGTCCCGGGCAGCACTTCCTGGGCTCGGCGCACACGCTCGCCAACTTCGAGACGGCGTTCTGGCGGTCGGAGCTGTCGGACAACGACTCGTTCGAGCAGTGGCAGCTCAACGGCTCGCTCGACGCGGCCCAGCGGGCCAATGCGCGCTGGAAGCGACGCCTCGCCGAGTACGAGGCACCGCCGCTGGACCCCGGGATAGACGAAGCACTGCTCGACTTCATCGCGCGGCGAAAGGCGAGCATGCCCGACTCCGATGTCTGACCCGCTCGCTGCTCCATCCGATCCGCCCGATGCGGCGGACGCCGCTGCCGCCTCGAGTGACCCGCTACTCCAGCCCTTCAGGCTCAAGGGCCTGACCCTTCGCAACAGGATCATGTCGCCCAGCCACGAGCCGGCCTACGCCGAGGACGGCAAGCCCAAGCTGCGCTACCAGCTCTACCACGAGGAGAAGGCAAGAGGCGGGATCGCCCTGACGATGATCGGCGGCTCGACGAACATCGCCCCGGATTCGCCGCCGGTGTTCGGCCAGCTGTATGCGGGAGATGACGACATCATCCCGTGGCTGCGTCAGCTCGCCGATCGCGTCCATGCACACGGGGCGGCGACGATGATCCAGCTCACCCACATGGGGCGACGTACGGTCTGGGACGACGGCGACTGGCTGCCGACGATCGCCCCGTCGTCCGTGCGCGAACCTGCCCACCGCAGCTTTCCCAAGGCCATGGAGGAGGCGGACATCCGCCGTGTCGTCGATGCCTTCGGGCAGGCGGCGCGGCGCTGTCGCGAGGGCGGGCTCGACGGCCTCGAGGTCATCGCCTACGGCCACCTCATCGACCAGTTCTGGTCGCCGCTGACCAATCAGCGTGGCGACCGCTACGGTGGGTCGCTGGCCAACCGGATGCGCTTCTCGATCGAGGTCCTGGAATCGGTCAGGCGCGCGGTCGGTGATGACTTCATCGTCGGGATCAGGATGACCGGCGGCGAGGAGGTCGATGGCGGCCTGACCGAGACGGACGGTCTCGAGATCGCCACGACACTCGCCCGGACCGGGATGCTCGACTTCGTGAACATCGTCAAGGGCTCGATCGCGACCGACGAGGCGATCTCGCACGTGATCCCGGGCATGGGCACCGCCCTTGGTCCGGCGCTCGAGTTTGCCGGCCGCTTCCGCGAACGCGTGAACCTGCCGGTGTTCCACGCCCAGCGCATCCCCGATCTCGCCACGGCGCGGTTCGCGATCAGCGAAGGTCTGCTGGACATGGTCGGGATGATGCGCGCGCACATGGCCGATCCCCACATCGTGCGCAAGCTGGAGGCCGGCGAACCCGAGCGGATCCGAACCTGCGTTGGTGCCTCGTATTGCATCAATCGGATCTACCGGGGCCTCGACGCGCTGTGCATCCAGAACCCGGCGACCGGGCGCGAGGAGTCGATCCCGCACGTCGCGCCGCGTATCGCCGGCCGGCCGCGGCGGATCGTGGTGGTGGGGGCGGGCGTCGCCGGTCTGGAGGCGGCGCGAGTCGCGGCTGAACGAGGTCATCAGGCGACGGTCCTCGAGGCAGCGTCCGAGCCCGGTGGGCAGGTCCGCTTGGCGGCGCGTGCGACGGCGCGCCGGAGCGACCTGATCGGGATCGTGGACTGGCTTGTCGCCGAGTGTCGGATCCTCGGTGTGGACGTGCGCTACGACGTGATCGCCGATGCCGCGACAGTCGCAGCGCTGGACCCCGACGTGGTGATCGTGGCGACCGGCGGGCGACCACGACTCCCGTCGCTGGTGGAGGGTCACGAGCTGGTGGCCAGCACGTGGGAGATCATCGGCGGCGAGATCACCCCGACCCGTGGGCGGGCCCTCGTCTACGACGATCACGGGACCGAGGACGCGCTCTCCTGTGTCGAGCGGATGGTGGGCGCCGGGTCGTCGGTGGAGATCGTCACGCCGGACCGTTTCGTCGGGCACGAGGTGACCGGTACGACCTACCCGGCATATCTGCGGACGTTCCATGAGGCGGGGGTTCGGATGACCCCGGATCTGCGCATGACCGCCGTTCGCCGCACGGCGGAGCGGCAGCTCGAGGTCAGGCTCGTCAGCGACTACACAGGGGCGGCCCAGACGCGCATCGTCGACCAGGTCGTGGCCGAGCATGGCTCCTGGCCGAACGACGAGCTGTGGCGCGAGTTGCGACCGGCATCGGCGAACGACGGGGAACTCGACCTTGACGCCTTCCTCGCCCGTACCCGACAGGCGCGTGTCGTGAACCAGGGCGGTCGATTCCAGCTCTTCCGGATCGGCGACGCCGTCGCCTCACGGAATATCCATGCAGCCATCTACGAGGCACGCCGGCTGGCCCTGGCGCTGTAGTGGCCGGGGCGCGGATCAGGTCTCTGGCGCCGTCTCGGGGACCGCCTCGTCCGATGCGAGTTCGTCGATCGCGACCTCGGTGCCCTCGACCGGGGTCGTGATCGCCTCGCCGGTCGTCTCCTCCGCCTTGGCCACGGCCGCCTCCACGTCGCCCGAGCCGGCCACGGTGTGGCGGCGCTGGAGTTCACGGAGCTCCTCGAGCGGGATGTGGCAGGCCATCCGGTGGCCAGCTTCGACCTCGATGAGCGGCGGCACCTGGACGTCGCACAGCCCGGCGATGGCGCGATGGCAGCGCGTGTGGAAGACGCAGCCCGCCGGCGGCTCGGCAGGGCTCGGGATCTCGCCCTCGAGGATGATCCTGGCCCTGGTCGCGCCGTCGACCGATGGGACTGCCGAGAGGAGCGCTTCCGTATAGGGGTGGTTCGGACCCTCGAAGACGGCCTCCGACGAACCGACCTCCATGATCCGCCCGAGATACATCACGGCGATCCGGTCGGCCAGGTAGCGGACGACACCCAGATCGTGCGAGATCAGCAGGTAGCTGGTCCGACTGCGTGACTGGAGCTCGGACAGCAGGTTGAGGATGGCGGCCTGGACCGAGACATCGAGGGCACTCGTCGGCTCGTCGGCCACGACGATGCGGGGATCGCCGGCGAACGCCCGAGCGATGGCGACCCGCTGCTTGAGGCCGCCCGAGAGCTGGCGCGGCTTGAGGTCCAGGTGACGCTGGGTCAGGCGCAGATCGGCCGCGAGGCTGTCCACGCGCCGATCGACCTCCTTGCCCCGCAGACCGGTCAGCTTGGACACGGACCGGGCAAGGATCCGACGGACGGTCCAGCCCCGGTTCAGCGCGGAGTCCGGGTTCTGGAAGACCATCTGGATGGAGCGCTTGTCGGTCGTCGGTCGACCACCGGCCGTGGCCGCCAGGTCGTGGTGGTCAAGCTGGATCGTCCCGCCCGCGTCGGGCTCCTCGATGCCGAGGATGGTGCGCGCCAGCGTGGACTTGCCCGAACCTGATTCACCAACGAGGCCGAGTGTCTCGCCGCCGGCCAGCTCGAGGTCGACCCCGACCAGCGCCGGGACTTCCTGACCGCCCTGGTGGAAGGTCTTGGAGATGTGGCTCAGAGCAAGGGTCACCTCGCCGGAGATGACGTCCTGGCCGGCGCCCGCCGGCGGTTCGACGAGCTCCCCCAGGCGATCGCGGTGGTGGCAGCGGGTCCAGCGACCGCCACCAAGGTCGACGATGGGCGGCTCGACCGTCCGGCACAGCTCGGTGGCCAGAGGGCAGCGGTCGACGAAGACGCAGGTCGGCAGATCGGTGCCGATCTGGGGCAGGTTGCCCGGGATCGTCGAGAGCGAGCGCTGGGTCTTGCGGATGCCGTGTCGTGGGAGGGAGCGCAGAAGGCCGAGTGTGTAGGGGTGCTCGGGCCGTTCGAAGACGGCGGCCGCGGCACCTTCCTCCACGATCTTGCCGGCGTACATCACCCCGACCCGATCACACAGGGCGCGGATCACGCCAAGGTTGTGGGCGATGAGCAGGACCGCGGCGTTCGTCTCCGCCTGGAGCGATCTGACGAGGTCGAGCACGCTCGCCTCGACCGTGGAGTCGAGACCGGTCGTGGGCTCATCGAGGATGAGCAGACGCGGGTCGGACGCGAGCGCGATGGCGATGAGCACGCGCTGCTGCATCCCACCGGAGAGCTGATGCGGGTAACGTTCGGCGACGCGTTCGGGATCTGCGATCTGGACACGCCGCAGGGCGTCGATGGCACTCTGGCGGGCCGCCTCGCGACTCTGGCCAAGGACCCGGAATGCCTCCTCCACCTGCGGCCCGACCTTGGTGGTCGGGTTGAGGGCCGCCCCGGGGTCCTGGTAGACCATCGAGGCGTGATGGGTGCGGAAACGCCGGACCTCGTCATCGGTCATCGCCGTCACGTCGCCGCCCTCGACGAGGATGCGGCCGCCGGTTATCCGGGCGTTGCGTGGCAGATAGCGGACAGCGGCGTAGGCCGTCGTGGACTTGCCGCAGCCGGACTCCCCGACCAGGCCGTACGACTCGCCGGGGCGGATCTCGAACGAGACGCCGCGCAGGACCGGACGAGGGATACCGCGGACCACGTAGGCGAGCTCCAGGTCCTCGACGCGGAGCGCGGCAGGCGCCGTCGCGGGCTCGGGCGGCCCGGTCGGCCCGGCTGGCCCGGCTGGCCCGATCACGAGCGTCATTCGTCGAGCACCGACTGGAGCGAGTCCGCGATCAGGTTGACCGCGATGACCGTGCTCGCGATGGCCAGGGCGGGGAAGAGGGTCGACCACCACACCCCGCTGATCATGTTCGTGTACTCCTCGCTGACGCTGAGTCCCCAGTCCGGTGATGGCGGCTGGAGACCGACGCCCAGGAACGACAGCGTGGCCACCGTGAAGATGGCGTACCCGAAGCGGACGGTCATCTCGACGACGGTCGGCCCCAGGACGTTCGGGAAGATCTCGCGGGTCAGGATGAACCAGCCCGATTCACCACGGAGGCGGGCCGCGGTCACGTAGTCGAGCTGACGTTCGGAGAGCACGGCGGAGCGCACCGTCCGGGCGACGATCGGAGTGAACAGGATCCCGACGACCGAGATGACGACGACCGGAGAGGTGCCCAGGACCACGAGCGCGAGGAGAGCGACGAGGATCACCGGCAGGGCCAGGAACGCCTCCACGATGCGGCTGAGAACGTCGTCAACGGCACCGCGGTAGTAACCCATGATCAGCCCCAGGATGGTGCCGGCAACGACACCGAGCAGCGCTGCCAGCGGAGCGATGATCAGGACGTCGCGCGACCCGACCATGACCCGGGACAGCACGTCCCGCCCAAGCCGGTCCGTCCCGAACCAGTGTTCAGGGCTCGGCGGAAGATGCCCCATGGCGAAATCGTTGATCGGGTCATACGGCGTGATCCGTGTGCCGAGGATGGCGCAGGTGATCCAGCCCAGGATGATGATGTTGCCGATGATGAAGGCCGGGCGGCGGACGAGGAGCCGCAGGGTCTCCCGGCGCGCCATCGAGCGCTCGGACGCTTCGGCCGGGCCGACCGGCGAAGGGCTGACCATCTCATGGGTCGAGGTGACGTCCATCAGCGCTTTGCGTCCAGTCGGATGCGCGGGTTCATCCAGGCCGTGATCAGGTCGGATGCGAGAGTCGCCAGCATGTACACGATGCCGATGACGATGACACCTGCGGTGAGCATCGGCAGATCCTTCTGCTGGGCGGCGAAGAGCATCGTCGCGCCCATCCCGTTGTAGTTGAAGATCTTCTCGACCGCGATGATGCCCCCGAACAGATAGCCGATCTGGACGGCGATGACGGCGACGGTCGGGATGAGCGCGTTGCGCAGGACGTGGTGGCGCATGGTCTGGCCGGTCGTGAGGCCCTTCATGGCCGCGGTCCTGACGTAATCGGACCCGAGGACATCGATCGTCCCGGCCCGGGTCATGCGCGCGATGTAGCCGAAGTAGACGATGGCCATCGCGGTCGCCGGCATCAGCAGGTAGCGGATCTGGGTCGGGATATCGGCGTCCTTCGGCGGGGTCGCGAGGACCGGCAGGAGCTGCAGCTGGACGCCGACCACGACGACCAGGATGGTCCCGGTGATGAACTCGGGGATCGACGACGAGGTCACCCCGGCGAGGACGATGGCGCGGTCGGACTTGCTGTCGCGGCGTCGGCCGGCGTACAGCCCAGCGACGATGCTGATCGGGATGGTGATAAGAAGAGCGAGACCAGCGAGCTTGGCGGAACGCCCGACCGCGTCAAGGATCTGTGGCAGGACCGGTCGCTGGGACGCGAACGAGTTGCCGAAGTCGAGGGTGACGACGCGTCGCAGCTGGTCCAGGTACTGGACTATCAGTGGCCGGTCGGTACCCAGGCGCTGATTGAGCGCGTCCACGCTGGCCTGTGGGGCGAACGGTCCGAGGATCGTCCGCCCGACGTCGGCCGGCAGCATGTTCGTGATCACGAACACGATGGTGACGAGCAGCCACAGCGTGATGATGGACAACAGCAACCGCCGGGCGAGATAGCGGCTCATGCTCTCGCCACGCCGTTTGCCGCGGAGCCGGGCATGGGGCGCCGTCCGCAGTCGAGGCGCCCCATGCGTCGATCGCTAGACCTTCGATGCCGCCGAGAGGAACTGCTGCCCCAGTGCGGAGGTGTACACGCCCTGGAATGTCTTGGCGTTCCCGGACAGGTAGTTGTAGAAGTACGGGATCGCCACCGGGACGTCGTTGTTGAGGATCTGCTCGATCTTGGCGCAGGCCGCCTTCTGGGCGTCCACGCCGACTGCTGCCTGGAACTCGCGGACGGCGGCATCGAAATCGGCCGACGAGTACTGCGACGAGTTCCACGCTCCCTTGGTCATGAGGGCCGAGGTCAGGAACACGTCGGGCGTGGGCCGGTGGCCGTAGTCGACGATGCCGAACTCGGACGCACCGGAGCAGGGCGGGTCGGCGGGCTGCTCCGGGCACCACTTGGCGCCGTAGAACGCACCGTTGTCCATCCCAGCAGGGGTGATGGTGATACCCGCCTGAGCCGCCTGGCTCTGGAGCAGGACGGCGAGGTCCGGGATCTCGTTGAGCTGGCCGTAGTCGAGGGTCACGTTGAGGGCGCTGACTCCGGCGTCGGAAAGCAGCTGCTTGGCCTGGTCGATGTTCTGGACACGCTGTGGGACCGTGTCGCTGAAGTACGGGTAGAACGGGGCGATGACGTGGTCGTTGCCGAGGACCGCCTTGCCCTTGAACAGCTGCTGGATGAGCTGGTCGCGATTGATGGTCAGGGCGAACGCCTGGCGGACGCGTACGTCCTTGAAGCTGCCGGTGTCGCAACGCATCCAGATCTGGCGGTGATTGGTGGTCGGGGTCTCGACGACGGTGAAGTTCGGGTCGTCGAACAGGGCCGTGCCGGACAGCACGTCGAACTGGACGAGAGAGTCGATCTGGCCGCCCTGATAGGCGGTGACCATCGCGCCGGTGTCGTCGAAGAAGGTGAACTCCGTGCCGTCGAGCGGGGTCTTGCCGCCCCACCAGGCGTCGTTGCGCTCGAACGTGGCCCCGGTCGCCACGTCGTACTTGGTCAGCTTCCACGGTCCCGTCCCGGCCGGGACCTGGTCCAGCGTCGTTCCGGTCGCGTAAGCCTTCGGCGTGATGACCGACTGGGCATTGAAGACCGAGACCAGGTAGGGGAAGTTGCCGTTGGCCGCGACCAGCGTGAACGTGACCGTGTTCGGGTCCGTCGCGACCGCGGAGCCCGGACCGATGACGCCCTTGAGACCGGCGTTGCCGGCAGTGACCAGGCGCTCCATAGTGGCCACGACGTCGTCAGCGGTGAACGGCGTGCCGTCGTGCCAGGTGACACCCTGGCGAAGCTTGAACGTCCAGACGCTGTTGTCGTCGTTGGGTTGCCACGACTCGGCCAGACCGGGGGCGATGTCGGATGCCGATGTGCTCAGGGTGCACAGGAACTCGAGCGACTGGGCCACGAGGCCGTAGCTCGAGAGGTCGACCATGTTGATCGGGTCGAGCGCGCCCTTCGGCCGCTGAGCGGCGACCCGGATCGTCCCGCCGGTCGTGGCGGGTCCCGATGGCGCGACGCTGCTCCCCGCGGTGGGGGCGACCGATGCGCCCTGGGTCGCCCCGGCGGTCGGGGCCGCGCTCGTGGCTGGGCTGCTGCAGGCGGCGATGACCGCGCTGATCGAGCCCATCGACAGGCCGACGAGGGTCGCGCGCTTCACGAACTCGCGTCGGCTGATCCGCCCGTTGACGTACGACTCGACGACATCGAGTTGGAGCGGGGCCGCCGCTCGCCGTACCGGGTCCAGCTTGGGAAAGTCCACCGCACCTGCTCCTTCTGTGGATCGGCTCAGGGGTGTCACTCGGGGCGGGTCGAACCCATCACCACCGAGGTATCCGACGTCTCCTCCCATGTCGGCTGCAATCGAACCGTAGTCGCGCGGCGGTCGGGCTGTCAACGGCTTTCCTGTGCGCCATACTCGCGGCCATGCGGATCAGCCGGATCATCCTCACGCGGCTAGCCATCCCGCTCGACCCGCCATTCGCCGCCGCGTGGGACCCCGTCCCGCGCACGTCCTTTGCGGTGACCCTCGTCCGCGTCGAGACCGACGAGGGTGTGGTCGGCATCGGTTCCGGCGACACGATGGACGGCTTCGCGGCGTTCGAGCACCTGTTCATCGGCGAGGATCCCCTGGCCATCGCTCGGCACGTCCGGGTCCTCGAGACTATCGATTTCCACGCCGGGCGGTTCTGGCCGCTCGAGGCGGCCCTGTGGGACATCGTCGGCAAGGTCGCGGGGCTGCCCGTCGCGACCCTGTTCGGAGGGGCCGTCGATGGACTGCCGGTCTATGCCTCGTGTGGATCGTTGTTGTCCGCGGCGGTGCGGGCGGAATCGGCGCTGCGGCTGCGCGAGGAGGGCTTTGGGGCCCTCAAGATCAGGATCGATCCGCGCCGTCTCGAGGATGGGCTGGCCGCGGTCAGCGCGACACGGGCCGCGATCGGCGACGCAATGGAGATCATGGTCGATCTGAACCAGGGCTGGCGGATGGCCGGCGATACCTCACCCTCGATCGACGGCGTGACTGCCCGGCGGATCGCCGCCCGGCTGGCCGACGATGGCGTGCTCTGGGTGGAGGAGCCGCTCGCCGGTGTGGACCTGCGCGGTCTTGCCGCACTGCGCGCCTCGGCACCGGGTACCCGGATCGCCGGCGGTGAGATGACCCGCACCTTCACGGAGGGTCTCGCGGCTCTCGACGCCGATGCCTTCGATGTCTATCAGCCCGACGCCGTCCTGGCCGGAGGGATGTCGCGGACGCGGACCCTGGCCGAGATCGCCCTTGCCCGGAACCGCTGGTTCACGCCGCACACCTGGACCAATGGCATCGGGCTGCTGGCCAACCTTCACGTGGCGGCGGGGGTCGGGGGAGGTCCGTTCCTGGAGTTCCCGTACGACCCACCCGGCTGGACGCCGGAGCGTCGTGACGCCTTCCTGGTCCGACCCATCCACCCCGATGCCGACGGGATCCTGCACGTCCCCGCGGTCCCCGGGCTCGGTGTCGAACTCGACGAGTCGGCGGTCAAGCGGTTCACGGTGTGATGGCCCCGCTCACGGCCGACGACTGGATCGCCCGGGCCGGTGCCCTTGAGCCACGCCGGGAGCTGTTCATCGACGGACGATTCGTCCCGGCAGCGTCCGGCGAGACGTTCGACGACATCGCCGGCCGTGACGGTTCGCGCATCGCGGCGGTCGCCCAGGGCGGCCTCGAGGATGTCGGGCGTGCGGTCGCTGCGGCCCGGGCGTCGTTCGACGACAGGCGCTGGGCCGACGCCTCACCGAGCAGACGCAAGGCGGTCCTGCTCCGGCTGGCCGAGTCGGTCAGGTCGAACCTGGAGGAACTCGCACTCCTCGAATCGCTCGACGTCGGCAAGCCCATTCGCGACACGCTGGCGGTGGACGTGCCCTCAGCCGCGAAGACGATCCAGTGGTACGCCGAGACCATCGACAAGGTGTACGGCGAGGTCGGCCCGACGAGCGCCGACTCCCTCTCGCTCATCACCCGCGAGCCGATCGGCGTGGTGGCCGCCATCGTGCCCTGGAACTACCCGCTGATCATCAGCGCCTGGAAGCTGGGTGCTGCCCTGGCCACCGGGAACAGCGTCGTCCTCAAGCCGGCGTCGCAGTCCCCACTGACGGCGCTCCGTCTGGCGGAGCTGGCCAGCGAGGCAGGACTCCCCGACGGGGTCCTGAACGTCGTGACGGGTCCCGGTGCGGTCATCGGGGATGCGCTGGCACGCGATCCGCGGGTGGACAAGCTCGCCTTCACGGGCTCGACGGAGGTCGGTCTGTCGCTGCTGCGAGCGATCGGTGAGAGCGAGGTCAAGTCGATCTCACTCGAACTCGGCGGCAAGAGCCCGCAGGTCGTCCTCGCCGATGTCGGCGATCTCGAAGCCGCCGCCTCGTCCATCGGCTGGGGGATCTTCTACAACAGTGGGCAGACCTGCAACGCCGGTTCGCGGCTCGTCGTCCATCGTTCGGTGCGCGAGGAGCTGGTGGAGCGGATCGCCGCCATGGGTCGCGACCTTGCGCCGGCCGAACCGCTCGATCCGGCCACCCAGCTTGGCGCGATCGTCGACGCCCGCCAACTTGAACGCGTGCTGGGGTACGTCCGACTCGGGCAGGAGGAGGGTGCACGGCTCGTGAGTGGCGGCGACCGGGTCCGCGTGGAGACCGGCGGCTTCTACGTTCCGCCGACCGTCCTCGACGGCGTCGCGAACGAGTGGCGGGTCGCGCGCGAGGAGATCTTCGGGCCGGTCCTCACCGTCACCGAGTTCGATGACGAGGCCGACGCCCTGCGCATCGCCAACGACACCCCGTACGGGCTGGCCGCGGGGCTGTGGACCCGTGACGTGAACCGGGCACACCGCCTGTCCCGCGCCCTGCGCGCCGGTATCGTCTTCGTCAACACCTTCGACACTGCCGACATCACGGTGCCGTTCGGTGGGTACAAGCAGTCGGGCTTCGGGCGCGACAAGTCGCTCCATGCGCTTGATGGCTACACCCAGCTCAAGACGACCTGGCTTGACCTGACGGGGAGGTGAGACGGCCATGACCGACATGGACACGCCCGCCGGCGAGGCGCTCACGGGGCGACGTCGGGCCGGTGGACGCGCGGGCCATGAGCGCTCGAGCCTCCCGCCGCAGCGGCCGTTCAAACAGCCTCGACTGCCATACCTGCCGACGGCAGCCGTGTCAGATGACGAGCTCGAGGCGATCCACATCGCGTCACTTCGCGTGCTCGCGGAGATCGGCATGGACTTCCTCGACCCAGAGGCCAGGGGCCTTCTGACCGGAGCCGGCGCCGAGGTCGAGCCGGGTGGCCAGCGCGTCCGCTTCGATCCGGCGATGGTCGAGACGCTCATCGCCACCGCCCCCGCGGAGTTCACTCTGCACGCGCGCAACCCCGCCCATCACCTGCGTATCGGTGGCAGCTGGACGGCCTTCGGGACGGTCGGGTCGCCACCCAACGTGGCCGACCTGGACCGCGGTCGTCGGATCGGGAACCGCGAGGATTACCAGAACCTGTTGCGGCTCGGGCAGGTACTCAACACCGTCCACTTCCTTGCCGGCTACCCGGTCGAGCCCGTGGACATCCATGCCTCGGTCCGTCATCTGCATGCGATACATGACGCGCTGACGCTGATGGACAAGGCCATCCACTGCTATTCGCTCGGACGACAGCGGAACCTCGACGTGCTCGAGATGGTGCGGATCGCTCGCGGAGTGGCGGACGCGACGCTGGACGACGAGCCATCCGTGTTCACGGTGGTCAACACCAGCTCGCCGCTTCGCCTCGACACCCCGATGTCGCAGGGCGTCATCGCCTTTGCCGAGCGCAACCAGGTAGTGTGCGTGACCCCGTTCACGCTGGCTGGTGCGATGGCCCCGGTGACGCTGGCCGGGGCGCTCGTCGAGCAGAACGCCGAGGCGCTCGCGACCATCGTCCTCACCCAGGTCATCAGGCCCGGTTCGCCGGTCATCTACGGCGGGTTCACCTCGAACGTGGACATGCAGTCGGGCGCACCCGCGTTCGGGACGCCGGAGGCGATGCGGACCTCGATGATCGGGGGCCAGTTGGCGCGTCGCTATCACGTCCCTTATCGGTCGTCCAACGTCAACGCCGCGAACGCGCTCGATGCCCAGGCGGCGTATGAGTCCGTGTTCTCGCTGTGGGGCGCGGTCATGGGCGGAGTCAACCTGCTGATGCACGGCGCCGGCTGGATGGAGGGTGGCCTCCACGCGAGCTACGAGAAGATGATCATCGACGCGGAGCTGCTCGGGATGGTCGAGGCGTTCCTTGAGCCGGTCGTCGTGGACGACGAGACGCTGGCGCTCGACGCGATCGCCGAGGTCGGGCCGGGCGGCCACTTCTTCGGTGCCGAGCACACGCAGTCACGCTATCGGACGGCGTTCCACCGGCCGATGCTCAGCGACTGGCGCAACTACGAGACGTGGCAGGAGGCGGGCTCCCCTGAGGTGCCGGCCAAGGCGAACCGCATCTGGAAGGAGCTCCTGGCGGCCTACGAGCCGCCCCCGATGGACCCGGCCATCCGCGAGGAGCTCGATGCCTTCGTCGCCCGCCGCGTGGCCGAGGGCGGCGTCCCGACAGACTACTGAGCGCGTCAGCGACTGCTCCTGACTGTTGACGATAGACTGGTCTACGACTAGTCTGATTGCATGCGAACGATCGGTGCCTACGAGGCCAAGACCCACCTGCCTCGCCTCCTCGATGAGGTCGAGCAGGGCGAACGGATCACGATCACGAAGCACGGCCGGCCTGTCGCGGTCCTGATCCCGCCGGGCTACGCAGGTGCCGCGGACGTCGAGGCGACGCTCCGACGGTTCCGCGAGCTTCGGCGCGGCAATCGTCTGAACGGCTTGTCGATTCGCGAGTTGATCGACGAGGGTCGTCGCTAGATGTTCGTCATCGACGCATCGATCACCCTCGCGTGGTGCTTCGAGGACGAGTCGACGCCACAGACCGAGGCGGTCCTTGATCGGCTTGCCGGTGAGGGTGGGGTCGCCCCGGCACACTGGGCGATGGAGGTCGCGAACGGACTGCGGTATGCCGCAGGTTCAGGGCGAGTGGATGACTCGTCCATCGATCGCGCCCGCGACATCGTTCGACAACTTCCCGTCGAGATCCGACCGGTCGAGACCACCGCCGCTCTCCTTCTGATCGAGTCCGCCCGCGAGCATGATCTGTCGGTGTATGACGAGGCGTATCTCGGTCTAGCCGAAGCCCTCGGGCTCGGGATCGCCACACTGGACCACCGTCTTGCCGCCGTGTGCCGCACCGTCGGGATCCCGCTGGTGGCGTAGGGAGCCGAGTCGCAAGGGTCGCCGCCCACTATTCGACAGTGCCGAGGATCGCGTCGAGATCCGGGCTCGCGGGGTCGATCCAGCGCAGCCCACTGACGGATCCGAACGCGCCGTCCGCCGAGATCAGGCCGTCGGCCCCATGGTTCAGCGCGACGGCGGCCAGCACCGCGTCGAACATGCCGAGGGCCGGCGACTGCTCGAAGATCGTGAGCGCGCGAAGCAGGTCAGCGGGTGTCGCCTGCAGGAGCTGCACCGACGCCGCGTAGTCGCGAGCCAGTCCAGCGGCCTCCGCTCGGGGACGACGTCGAGCCTGGATGTGCGTGAACTCCTGGATGACCTCCACGGTCGTCGCGCCGTCCAACCGGCCGGTCGCCTGCGCGGCCAACACACGGCGGCACGGATCCCGGAGCGGATGCTCGCCGCCGACGGCGTATCCAAGCACCGACGTGTCCAGGATCATCATCGCCAACGCTCGGATCGTTCGTGCTCGAGATCGATCTCGCGTCGCAGGTCCTTTGGATCGCGAGGAACGTCCACTGGGGGGCGGCGAGGATGCGGTCGATCGCGGCGCGCCGGATATCCGCATCACTCGGGAGGCGATCGATGGCGTCACGAATGACCTCGGCGATGGAGACGTTCCGCCGCTTCGCTTCGATGGCCAGCTTGGTGTGACGCGGCTCGTCGAGCAGCAGGTGCACCCGTCGATCCAAGTTACGCATGCGCATACGCTAGTGCACCTCGCCATCGATGCCAAGACGGGGCGTCGTGCTGTGGGATGGGCCCGCACCGGCCGACGCGGAGGTCTAGATTCGCCGACATGAAGCAGCACACCCGGGTCGTGGTCATCGGTGGGGGCGTGGTCGGGGCAAGCGTCCTGTATCACCTGACGAAGGCCGGCTGGACCGACGTCGTCCTGCTGGAGCGCCGCGAGCTGACAGCGGGCTCCACCTGGCATGCGGCTGGCGGGATGCACACGCTCAACGGCGACCCCAACGTCGCGCGGCTCCAGCAGTACACCATCCAGCTCTACGAGGAGATCCAGCGGGTATCGGGGCAGGACTGCTCGATCCACCTGCCCGGCGGCCTGATGCTCGCCGACACGGAGGTCCGGATGGACTTCCTGCGCATGGCCGTCGCGCGTGGCCGCTATCTGGGGATGGACCTGCACCTCATCTCCGCGAGCGAGGCACGTGACCTGTTCCCGCTGCTGGACCCGAAGTACTTCGTCGGTGCGCTGTACGACACGGTCGAAGGTCATGTCGATCCGACGGGGGTGACCCGGGCATACGTGAAGTGCGCCCAGCTTGCCGGAGCCGAGGTCTACCAGCACACCCCGGTCGTCGGGCTCGCGCAGCGACCGGACGGCACGTGGGACGTCCGTGTCGAGAACGGGGACTCGATCCACGCCGAACACGTCGTCAACGCCGGCGGCCTGTGGGCACGCGAGGTCGGCCGGATGGTCGGGTTGGAGTTGCCGGTCCTGGCGATGGAACATCACTACCTGATCACCGACGACATGCCCGAGGTCGCCGAACACGCCGCCCGGACGGGTCATGAGATGCCGATGGCCCTCGACTTCGCCGGCGAGATCTACATCCGCCAGGAGGGCGGGGCGATGCTCATGGGTACCTATGAGCAGGCGTGCGTGCCGTGGTCGCCCCGGCAGACACCGTGGGACTTCGGGTCGCAACTGCTCAAGCCGGACCTGGAACGGGTCGCCCCGGAGCTGTCCGTGGCCTTCCGGCACTACCCCCCGATGCAGTCGATCGGCATCCGTCGGGTGGTCAATGGGCCGTTCACCTTCGCCCCGGACGGGAACCCGCTGGTCGGACCGGTCCGTGGACTTCGCGGGTTCTGGGTGGCCTGCGGGGTGATGGCCGGCCTGTCCCAGGGCGGTGGGGTCGGTCTTGCCCTCGCGACCTGGATGGCCTCGGGCGAGGACGGCGACGCGGGGATGGATATCTGGGGCATGGATGTCGCCCGGTTCGGTGACTACGCGACGCTGGCTTACACCAACACCAAGGTCCAGGAGAACTATCGACGTCGATTCCGCATCACCTTCCCGAACGAGGAGCTCCCCGATGGGCGACCGCTCCTGACCACGCCTATCTACGACCGGCTGACCGCCCACAACGCCGTGTGGGGTGCGACCGCCGGCCTCGAACACGCGCTGTGGTTCCAGGAACCCGGGTCGCCACCTGTCGAGGAGGTGACGTTCCGCCGCTCCAACGCGTGGTCACAGGTGGCCGGTGAGGTGGCTGCCGTCCGCGAGCGGGTCGGGATGACCGAGATCTCCAACTACGCCAAGTACCGGGTGACCGGGACGGGTGGCGACGCCTGGCTGTCGTCGTTGCTGACCCAGCGCATGCCGGCGCCCGCTCGGATAACCCTGACCGCCATGCTCAACGACGTCGGGCGGATCGTCGGGGAGTTCACGGTCGCGCGTCCCTCGGAGGCGGATGAGTGGTACCTGTTCGGCTCGTTGCCGGCCGAGGTCCATCACTCGCGCTGGTTCCGGGCGCACCTGCCGGAGGAGAGTGGCATCCGCTTCGAGGTGCTTGGCCTCGGGCTGACCGGATTGTCGGTGGCCGGCCCGCGGTCGCGCGACCTGCTGGGCGCGGTTGCCCCGGATCTCGACCTCTCGACCGCGACCTTCCCGTTCATGACCTTTCGGCGGGTCGATCTCGGGATGATCCCGGTCCACCTTGGTCGCATCAGCTATGCGGGCGACCTTGGGTACGAACTGTGGGTAGCGCCGCAGTACCAGCGGTCGTTGTTCGATGGGCTCATGGCCGCCGGTGAGGCATTCGGTCTGCGTCTCTTCGGGATGCGGGCGCTCATGTCGCTGCGGCTGGAGAAGAGTTACGGAACCTGGTTCCGCGAGTACCGGCCCATCTACACGGTCCCGGAGGCGGGCCTTGGGCGGTACGTCCGGCTCGATCACGAGTTCATCGGTCGGGCGGCCTACGAGGCTGAGCTGGCCGGTGGCGGTCCGGCCCGGCGGCTTGTGTCGTTCGTCGTGGACCCCGACCCGGATGCCCCGGCCGACGTCATCGGTGACGAGCCGATCTGGCACGACGACACCGTGGTCGGGTGGGTCACCAGCGGCGGTTACGGCCATCACGTCGGGAAGTCGATCGCGCTTGGCTATGTGCCGGCGGAGCTGGCCACGTCGGATGGCCCTGGCGGTGACGGGTTCGAGATCGAGGTCATCGGTCGCAGACGACCGGCGTTGCTCCAACCAGAGCCGCTATTCGACCCGCAGGGTCTGCGGATGCGCGCATGACCGAGTCGCACACGACCGAGTCGCACACGACCGAGTCGCACACGACCGGGTCGCGGATCATCGTCGACGGGGAGCCGATCCCTTACCGGGAGGGCGATCCGGTCGCGATCGCCATCCTCCGCTCGGGTGATGAGCCATGGACCGGTGGCACGCTGTGTCTGGCGGGCGACTGTCCCAACTGCCTGGCGACCGTGGACGGGATCGCCTATACGAGGACTTGCCAGGCTCCCTGCCGACCTGGCCTGAAAGTCGAGCGTCATCCGCCGGTCGCGATGCCGCCACTCCCCGTGGTCGAGGTCACGAACGTCGCGGCGTCACCGCCAGCACGCGATATCCACGTCGAGAAGCGTGACGTCGGGGTCGCGGTTATCGGTGGGGGAGTGCATGGCCGCGAGGCGGCTGAGTCGGAGCGAGCGGCTGGGCGAGACGTCGTCGTCCTTGATGCCGCTGACGGCATCGAAGTCGTAGCGATCCATGCCGGGCCGACGGTCGTGGCACGGTCGCCACACGGTGTCCTCCACGTTCGTGCCGAGGAGATCGTCGTGGCCACCGGTGCGGCCGAGGTCCATCCCGCGGTGCCCGGCAACGACCTCGGTGGCATCGTCACCGCCCGGGCGGCGGAGATCCTCCACAGGGCGGGCGTGGACCTGGGTCGGGCGGTGGCTGTCGGTGAGCCACCATCGGATGAGGTCCCTTGCGAGCGGGTCGCCGGCGAGCTCGTGCGCTTCGAGCGGGAAACGAGCGAGCGGGAAGCGAGCGAGCGCGAAACGGGCCACGCCGTCCACCGTGGCGACGAGGTCGGTCGTCGGGTCGAACGAGTGCGCGCCGTCGTCACCCGCGACCCACTCAGCGGAGTCGAGATCGAGACACCGTGCGATACGGCCATCGTCGGATTGGGTCGTCACGCCCGCGATGTCCTGGTCCGGATGGCAGCGAGCGGCGCCGACGGAACGGGGGGAGCGGCGGACGCCGTTCGAGTCGTTGGGCCGGCCGCTGACGATCATCCACTGCCCGCGCCACCCACCGACCCCGGTGCCGTCGTCTGTCGCTGCCACGGCGCCACGGTCGCCGACCTCGAGACCGCGTGGGAGCGCGGCTACTCGGAGATGGAGCTGCTCAAGCGGGCGACGATGATCGGCATCGGGACCTGCCAGGGTGGGGCGTGCCTGCCCCAGGTCAGGTCCTGGATCGCCGCCCGGACGGGTGTGGTGCCCGACCCGTTCGTCGCGCGACCGGCCGCGCGCCAGAAGACCATCGGCGAGGCAGCGGCCGACGT
>CAYNGM010000006.1:0-6046 GCA_964396565.1 uncultured Anaerolineaceae bacterium
CCGGCGGCGGCTACAGCCAGGTCATCCCGATGGAGGACTTCAACCTCCACCTGACCGGCGACGTCCATGCCATCGGTGCCGCGCACAACCTCGCGAGCGCCTTCCTCGACAACAGCCTGCACCACAAGAACCCGCTGGGGATAGATCCCCACGGGATCCTCTGGCCGCGCGTCCTGGACATCAGCGATCGGGCCCTGCGTCATGTGATCATCGGTCTGGGTGGTCGCGAGGACGGCGTGCCCCGTGAGACGGAGTTCGTGATCACCGTCGCGTCCGAGGTCATGGCGGTCCTGGCCCTGGCTGCGGATCTCGCCGACCTGCGTGCCCGTCTTGGACGGATGGTCCTCGCGACCCGCACCGACGGGAGCGCGGTCACCGCCGAGGACCTGGGCGTGGCCGGGGCGATGACCGTCCTTCTCCGCGATGCGATCAAGCCGAACCTGCTCCAGACCCTCGAGGGCGGGCCTGCGTTCGTCCACTGCGGTCCGTTCGGCAATATCGCCCACGGCAACAACTCGATCATCGCCGACCGGCTCGCCCTGCGCACGGTGGACATCGTGTGCACGGAGGCCGGCTTCGGCGCGGACATGGGTGCCGAGAAGTTCTTCGACATCAAGTGTCGGGCATCGGGACTGACGCCTGATGCGGCCGTGGTGGTCGCCACCATCCGGGCGCTCAAGATGCACGGCGGGGTCGGCAAGATCGTGGCCGGCAAACCGCTCGATCCGGCTCTGCTCGAGGAGAACGTGGAGGCGGTCCGGATCGGTGCCGCCAACCTCGCGGCGCATATCGAGATCGTCCGCGCCTTCGGTATCCCGGCGGTCGTGGCCATCAACGCCTTCCCGACGGACACGCCAGGCGAGGTCGAGGCGATCAAGGAGGTCGCCCGTGCCGCGGGCGCCCGCGACGCCGTGGTGGCCACTCACTTCGTCGATGGTGGGGCTGGCGCGACCGACCTGGCCGAAGCGACCTGGGCCGCGGCGTCATCCGGCGAGGCTGACTACCGACAGCTCTATCCGGACGAGATGCCACTGGCCGAGAAGATCGAGACGATCGTCACCAGGATCTACGGTGGTGATGGGATCGAACTCCTGCCCGCCGCGCGCAAGTCCCTCAAGCAGTACGAGGATCTGGGCTACGGCAACCTGCCGGTGTGCATGGCCAAGACGCAGTATTCGATCAGCCACGACGCGGCGCTCAAGAATCGACCGTCGGGCTTCACCGTCCCGATCCGCGAGGTCAAGCTGTCGGCCGGTGCCGGGTTCATCACCGCGCTGTGTGGCGAGATGCGAACCATGCCCGGACTGCCGTCACGGCCGGGCGGCGAGAACATCGACATCGACGCGGACGGGAACGTCGTCGGGCTGTTCTAGGGTCGGGTCGGCCGGGTCGGGTCGGGTCGGGTGTGGCCGGCCGGTCGGGTCGGGCCGGGTCGGGTCGAGTCGGGTGTGGCCGGCCGGTCGGGTCGGGTCGGGTGTGGCCGGCCGCCGCTCCGTCGTCCGCGGCCCATTTCCCACCCGGCGGGTCTACGGACGGAGGAACGGTCACGCGAACCCCGGCAGGCGACGATCCACTCACCGGGTGGTCCATCTGACGGGCCAGCGGGTGTCCGAGGCCGTATCCCGGCCGCCCCACCGTCCGTTGACCCATGGGGTGGCACACGGGCTGACCAAGCCATGCCGATCGGGTGCCGCCGGGCGAGCGGTCCGTTCAGACCGGTGGTCGGGTGGCGATCACCAGGGTGTAGGCAATGACGAGGCCGAGGATGGTCCCGAGCAGCCCTGCGCCCCAGGCCCTGATGTCCAGCGGTCCGAGGTCCTCCCCGTCGTGGCCGTGACCGTGGGCGTCCGCATCGGTCGCCGCGTGGTCGTCGAACTGGGCGGTGCCGGTAGCTCCGGCGTGATCGATGGTGGTGCCAGCGGCACCTGGGTCTTGGTTCATGGTCATCAGGGGACGTGGACCTCCGCGGGCATTCTGGCAGACCGCCGGGAACGTCGTGTCGGTCGCCGGCCACAGTGCGAGATCGGTGAAATGGTGAGTTGATGTCGGAGCGACGCGACGGCGAGGCTGACGGGACGACGAGCGACAGCGAGGCTGACGGGACGACGAGCGAGGACGAGGCTGACGGGACGACGAGCGACGACGAGGCCGACGGGACGACGAGCGACGACGAGGCCGACGGGTCGACGAGCGACGACGGCCTGATCGCCAGTCTGCGCGGACTCGGGCCAGATGGTCGGGCCCTGTTCGGGCTGCGGACCCTGCGCATGTTTGCCTACGGTTTCCTCGCCGTCGTCCTCGTCCTGTACCTGGACGCGATCGGCCTGGACCCACTGGCCGTCGGCCTGGTCCTGACCCTGACGCTCATCGGCGACACGCTCATCTCGCTGTGGCTGACGACGCACGCCGACCGGATCGGACGCCGCCGCGTCCTGCTGCTCGGTGCGGTGCTGATGCTGGTCGCCGGGGTCGTCTTCGCGGGGACGAGCTGGCTGCCACTGCTCATCCTGGCGGGTGCGATCGGGGTGATCTCGCCGACCGGTAACGAAGTCGGGCCGTTCCTCGCCGTCGAGCAGGCCGGGCTGACCCAGGTCGTCTCCGACCGGCGCCGGACGGCGACGTTCGCCTGGTACAACCTGGCGGGCTACGTCGCGACGGCGACCGGGGCGCTGATCGCGGGGGTCATCAGTGGTCATCTCCTTGCCGTCGGTGCGGCCCCGGCAGGGGCGTATCGAGCCGTCGTCTTCGGCTACGCACTCATCGGGCTGGTCATGGTGGTCTGGGCGTGGCGCCTGGGGCTCGCGATCGAGGCGCGGTCGGTCGATACCGATGACGGGATCCGTCGGAGGCTCGGTCTGCATCGGTCGCGACGGACCGTCCTGTCGCTGTCCGCCCTGTTCGCGCTGGATGCCTTCGGCGGCGGATTCATCCCGCAGAGCCTCGTGGCCTTCTGGTTCCACGTTCAGTTCGGAGTCGAGCCCGGAGTCCTCGGGCTGATCTTCTTCGCCGCGAACCTGCTTGCCGCCGCGTCGTCGCTGACTGCGGCGCGGCTTGCTGGGCGCTTCGGCCTCATCAACACGATGGTGTTCACGCATCTGCCCTCGAACATCCTGCTCATCCTCGTGCCGCTCATGCCCACGCTGCCGCTCGCGGTCGGCGTGCTGCTGGCGCGCTACGTCCTGAGCCAGATGGACGTGCCCACGCGTCAGTCATATGTCATGGCGGTGGTCGAGCCGGACGAGCGGTCGGCCGCGGCCGGGGTCACCGGTGTGGCGCGCACGACCGGAGCGGCGATCTCCCCGGCGCTCTCGTCGGTGCTCATGGCGAACGCGGGCTATGTCGCCCTTCCGTTCTACCTCGCCGGTGGACTCAAGATCGTCTATGACCTGCTGCTGTACCGCTCGTTCCGCGCGTTGCGTCCACCGGAGGAGTCGACCGGGTAGAAACGGGTTCAGTCGGGGGACTGCTCCGGTGTCGCTCGCCCGGGCTTGCCGGGCATCCCGAGACGCCACCAGATGAAGCCGGCGACCGCCAGCACGACCATCACCGCGATGGCCAGGTCGAATGGCTGGAGCATGTGGCGGATGTCCACCCAGTTCGCGCCGAGGACGGTTCCCGCCCACACAAGCAACGCCGACCACAGGAAAGCGCCCGCCGTCGAGTAGACGATGAACGGCACGAGCGGCATGCGGGCGACCCCCGCCGGGAAGCTGATGAACGTCCGGATGATCGGCAGCAAACGCCCGATGAAGACCGTCGCGTTACCGTGGCGCGCGAAGAACCGGTCGGCGAGTTCTATCTCGTGCGGCCGGATCAGCAGGTACTTGCCCCAGCGCTCCAGGAACGGTCGCCCGCCGTACGCGCCGATGGCATATGCGACCAATGAGCCGAGGGTGTTGCCGATCGTGGCGAAGACGACCACGAGCAGGAACTCCCAGGGCCGGCCGGTGAGGGGCTCCAGCTGGCTCGGATCCGAGACTAGGAAGCCGGCGTAGGGGAGGATCAACTCGGACGGCAGCGGGATCATCGCCGACTCGATGGCCATGGCGACCAGCACGCCGAGATAGCCGACCGCACCGTACAGGCTGTTCAGGAACGGGATGACGATCTGGTCGATGAACGCGAGCACGCGATCCTCAGGCGGGCTCTGCGTCGATCGAGCCGCCGCGACGTGGTCCGATGATCCGGAACCAGATCCACACGAGTGCCACCACGACGAGGGCACCGGCGATGGCGTACTCGAAGCGCTTCAGCCAGGTTCCGATCGTCTCCCAGTGGGTCCCCAGTTGCATGCCGGCGAAGACCAGCAGCGCCGTCCACGGCAGTGAGCCCAGGAACGAGAAGACGGTGAAGCGGCGCAACGGCATGCGCGAGACACCCGCCGCGAACGACACCAGCGAGCGGATCACGGGAACCATCCGACCAAAGAAGCTGGCGGCCTCTCCGTGGCGGACGAAGAACTGGTCGGCACGATCGAGGTCAGCCGGCGTGATGCCCAGGTAGCGACCCCACCGTTCGATGGCCGGTCGGCCGCCCCATGCCCCGATGGCGTAGGCGATGAGAGCCCCGACGGTAGCCCCCAACGTGCCGGCAAGAACGGTCAACGCATAGCTCCACGGGCCGCCGGTGATCGGCTCGACGGCCGTGCCCTCGCCGACCAGGAACCCGGCGAACGGCAGGACCAGCTCGGATGGGATCGGGATGACGACGCTCTCGATCGCCACCCACACGGCGACGCCCAGGTAGCCGAGGGCTTCGTACAGCTGGGTCACGAGCGCGCGGACGGGCCCGTTCAGGAAGTCGAACACGGCCGGGAGCATAGCCGACTATCCTCGCTACCGTGACTGAGCCGGAGGTCCCCCACTTCACCCCTGACCACGCGGCTTCTGCTGGCGTCGTGCTGACCGGCGCGGATCTGACGGTCGCCGACGTCGAGGCCGTCGCCCGGCATGGCGTGTCGGTCGGGCTTGATGTCCATGCCCGCGCGCGTGTCAGCGAGGCGCGCGAGGTGATCGAGACCCTGCTCGCTGAGGGGGCGGTCGTGTACGGGGTCACCACCGGCTTCGGCGACCTCGCCACGATCAACATCGCACCAGAGGACGCGGCCCGGCTCCAGGAGAACCTGCTGATGAGCCACGCGGTCGGCGTCGGACCGGCGTTCCCACGCGAGGTGGTTCGCGCGATGCTCCTGCTCCGGGCCAACACCCTTGCCCTCGGTCACTCCGGGTGCCGGCCTATCGTCATCGAGCGGCTTCTCGACTTCCTTCGTCTGGGGATCCACCCGGTCGTCCCCGAGCAGGGGAGTGTCGGGGCGTCCGGCGACCTCGCGCCACTCGCCCATCTCGCACTGCCGCTCATCGGCCGTGGGCAGGTCGAGATCGGTGGCCAGGTCGTACCGGCCCTGATCGCCCTGCGTGAGTGTGACCTGGAGCCGCTCACTCTCGGGGCCAAGGAGGGCCTGGCGCTGCTCAACGGGACCCAGATGATGGGTGCGCTCGGGGCGCTCTTCCTCGCCGATGCCGACCGCCTGATCCGGACGGCCAGCGTCGCTGCAGCGATGAGCGTCGAAGCGCTGCTGGGCACCGATGTCGCGTTCGCGGCGGCATACCAGCTGGCCCGTCCCCATCCCGGTCAGATCGAGGTGGCGGCGGAACTACGCCACCTGCTCGCCGACAGTGGTCTCCAGCGTGCCCATCATGGGTCTGCCCACAAGGTCCAGGACCCGTACTCGCTGCGCTGCGTGCCGCAGGTCCATGGCGCCGTCCGGGACGCCCTCGACCATCTCCGTCGGGTGCTCGACGTGGAGCTCAACTCGGCGACCGACAATCCCCTCGTCTTCCCGGGCGGTGGGGTCGCCGACGTGGACACGGTCGCGACCGGTGGTGGTCGGGTGATCAGCGGCGGGAACTTCCACGGCGAGCCACTCGCCCTGGCGCTCGACTTCGCAAAGCTTGCGATCGCCGAGCTTGGGGCGATCAGCGAACGGCGCATCGCACTGCTCGTCGATCCGCGGCTCAACGGCGGTCTGGCGCCGTTCCTCGCCCCG
>CAYNGM010000006.1:6056-14667 GCA_964396565.1 uncultured Anaerolineaceae bacterium
ACCAGTACACGGCCGCGGCATTGGCTTCGGAACACAAGGTCCTCGCCCATCCGGCGTCCGTGGACTCGATCCCCACGAGCGCCAACCAGGAGGACCACGTCTCGATGGGCTCGATCGCGGCGCGCCACGCCCGAGCCATCCTGGGTGGTGTGGAGCACATCCTGGCCATCGAGCTGATCGTCGCGGCGCAGGCGCTCGACTTGCGGCTGGCGGCGATGGCGACCGACGTTCCCACCGGGGAGGCGCCGCGCCCGGGGTCAGGTGTCGCGCTTGCCCACGAACGGGTGCGGGCCCGCGTGGCTCATCTGGACCGGGACCGGGAGCCAGGGCCGGACCTGGCGGCCGCGACAGCGCTCGTTCACGACGGCGCCCTGGTCGACCTGGTCGGACCTCTCTAGCGCCGGCGGAAGCCGAGGCGTCCGGTGTTCACGGTTTGCGCGGTCGGATCCGGGCGGAACCCTACCCGCTTGAGTGTCGCGTCGATCTCGTCGACGTAGCGGGCGCCTTCGCGCCGCCCGGCCAGCCACTCGAGGTAGCCGGGGTCCACGCGCGCGATCTCACCGATCGACCAGCCGATGTGGCGTCCGAAATCGAGCACGCTGCCCGATGGGCGTCCCGGGGGCGCGCCGGCCCCGCCGGTCCCGTCCCGCTCCGAGACGCGAGCGTGATACGAGCGATCGGGGGCCGATGGATCCGGCTCGGACCCTGAGGTGGGCGCGGGTGCGGCCCCGGTGGTGGACGAGTCGCCGCCCGCACCACCAGGAGCGCTCGTGGCGGACGAGCCTCCAGGGCTCCGCGCCCATGACGCGGACATGTCGTCGAAGGCGGCGCGTCGCTCGGCCGTCCGGATGGCGTCGAAGGCGGCGTTGATGCGCATCATCCGGACGGTCGCGCCGTCCCCGGCGATGTCAGGGTGGAACTGGCGAGCGAGGGCGCGATGGGCCGCGGCTATGGTGCGGTCGGACGAGCCGCGCCGCACGCCGAGGATCTCGTATGGGTCGAATGCCCAGATCTCGTTCATCCGTGCGTGATGCTACCAACGCCACGTCGCCGGCGACACCCCCTCCATCCGTCCTAGACTCCCAATCATGACTGAGTCGAGCGAACACTTCGAGATCATCGACGTCACCGATGAGGTTTCGTTCGCGCTCGTTCCCCCGTGCGCCGACGCGGGCTTCGACCATCGAAGCTGTGACTACTGGGAGGATGCTGCGCGAGGCTCGAAGGCCGCCAGGCTAGACTGGTTTGAGCCTGCGACGCCGTCGCCTGCACGTTCGACCGATGCGCCGTCGCCTTCCGGTGGGCCGTCGCTCACGGCGCCGCCGGCCAACCCGTTCCTCGCGGACCTGGCAGCCGCACGTCAGCCGCCGGCCAATCCGTTCCTCGAGGCCGATGAGTCATCGATCGCCGACAACCCGTTCGCCTCGCGACGGGCGCCGCGGGCGAGCGTCGGTGACGACGCGCCACGCAAGCTTCGGCTGCTGGGTCGTGGGCTGGGAGTCACCGGGAGCTATGCCAAGGTCCTGCGTGTCGGAGGCGTCGCGGTGGCCTATGCGCAGTTCGGACCGCTGACCGCCTACCCGCGTGCGCAGCGGACCCGCGAGCTCTACCCGGCCCTCCCCGACAGCCCGCTGCCGGCGGTCATCACCTGTATCGCCACTACCTCCGAGGCTCGAAGGCGCGGCCACGCCCGGGCCCTGGTCGAGGCGGTCTGCGACGACCTCGCGCAGCGTGGGTTCGCGGCGGTCGAGACGTACCCGGAGGTCGGGGCCTCGCCCGATGCCACGAGCGCCGCCTCACCCGGGTTCTGGACCTCGGTCGGCTTCCGGGTGGCCGCCGCGGACGATCGCTTCCCGGTGATGCGCCGCGAACTCGAGTGAGGGCGCGACGTCATCGGGCGGGAGGGCGCGGCGTGGTATCGGTCTTCGTCGCCGGGGTCGTTGTCGCGGTCAGCGCGGGCTGTGCGAGCCCGATGCCATCCGGCGGCATCAGTCCGTCACCTTCGGCGGTCGCGTCCCGCCCGACCTCCACGTCGACTGCCAGCGCGACCATCGCGCCGACCACGGTGCCGACAGACACCGGTAGCGGTCCCGCGGTCACGGTGGACCCGGCGCTGCTCCAGGTCCTCCCGTCAGCGGTCGATGGTGTCGCCCTCACGCCCGATGCCGAGACGGCCGCAGAGATTGCCGCGGATCCGTCACTCGCCGACGATGTCGAGGCACTCGCCCTGGCCGCGGCCTTCGGGCCCCTTTCGAGCGGAGATGCGGGGGGCGACTACGCGGTGGCCACGGTCGTCCGCCTGCTCCCGGACGTCTTCACCGACGGGTTCTTCAGGAACTGGCGCGACACGTTCGATGCCGGGGTCTGCGAGCAGGCTGGTGGCGTCTCTGGCCACGCACAGGCTGACATCGGCGGTCGGACGACGTGGATCGGCACGTGCGCTGGCGGAGTCCACACGTACCACACCGTCCTGCGTGATGACACGATCCTCGTGTCCGTTCAGGGCGCCGGTCCAGCGCGCTACGGCGAGCAGATCATGGCCGCGCTGAGGGAGTAGCCTGACGCGATGATGGAAGGCCCCCCGGCATGAGCGGTCCGCGTCCCGTCCGAGCTCCGCGCGGTCCCGAGCTGACCTGCCGTGGCTGGGCCCAGGAAGCCGCGCTGCGGATGCTGATGAACAACCTGGACCCCGAGGTGGCCGAGGATCCGGACCACCTCGTCGTCTACGGCGGGACCGGACGGGCGGCCCGGAGCTGGGACGCCTTCGATGCCATCGTCCGCGAGCTGCGTGAGCTCGCTGACGACGAGACCCTGCTGGTCCAGAGCGGCAAGCCGGTCGGCGTCCTGCGCACCCACGTCTGGGCGCCGCGTGTCCTCATCGCCAACTCGAACCTGGTGGGACGCTGGGCCAACTGGGACCACTTCCGCGAACTCGAGCGGGCCGGGCTGATGATGTACGGCCAGATGACCGCCGGTTCGTGGATCTACATCGGCACCCAGGGGATCCTGCAGGGGACCTACGAGACGTTCGCCGAGGCCGCCCGCCAGCACTTCGGCGGGACTCTGCGGGGCACGGTCACCCTGACCGCCGGACTCGGCGGCATGGGCGGCGCGCAGCCGCTCGCGATCACCATGAACGAGGGCGTCTGTATCGCCATAGAGGTGGACGAGGCGCGGGCTCGTCGCCGCCTCGAGATCCGCTACGTGGACCGGCTCACCCATGACCCGACCGAGGCTCTGGCCTGGGCGCGCGCCGCCGCGAGCGCCGGTGAGGCCGTCTCGATCGCATTGGTCGGGAACGCGGCGGAGATCGAGCCCGCCTGGGCTGCGGCAGGCGAGCGGTTCGATCTCGTGACCGACCAGACCTCCGCCCACGATGCCCTTGGCGGCTACGTACCGGCGGAGATGACCCTCGAGGACGCCGGCAGCCTGCGCGATACCCAGCCCGACGAGTACGTCCGGCGCTCGATGGCGGCCATGGCCGACCACTGCCGAGCGATGCTCGCCTTCCAGCGCGCCGGTGCCGTGACCTTCGACTACGGCAACAACCTGCGCGCCCAGGCAAAAGATGCCGGGGTGGTGAACGCATTCGACTACCCGGGCTTCGTGCCGGCGTTCATCCGGCCGCAGTTCTGCGAGGGACGTGGTCCGTTCCGCTGGGTCGCACTATCCGGCGACCCGGCCGACATCAAGCGAACGGACGACGCGATCCTCGACCTGTTCCCGGACGATGCGGGCCTGCGCCGCTGGATGGAGATGGCCGAGGAGCGCGTGCCCTTCCAGGGATTGCCCTCTCGGATCTGCTGGCTGGGCTACGGCGAGCGCGCCCGAGCCGGTCTCGCCTTCAACGAACTGGTGCGGACGGGACAGGTGTCGGCGCCGATCGTCATCGGACGGGACCACCTCGACTCCGGCTCGGTCGCCTCGCCGAACCGCGAGACCGAGGCGATGCGCGACGGGACCGACGCCGTGGCCGACTGGCCGTTGCTCAATGCCCTCGTCAACACGGCCGCCGGCGCGAGCTGGGTGTCGCTCCATCATGGTGGTGGCGTCGGGATCGGCTTCTCGCAGCACGCCGGGATGGTCGCCGTCGCCGATGGCACGCCGCTGGCCGCCGAGAAGCTCGAGCGGGTACTCACCACCGATCCCGCTATGGGCGTCCTGCGCCATGTCGATGCCGGCTATGAGCACGCCATCGAGATCGCCCGAGAGCGTGGTGTCCACGTCCCGATGCTGGCTGGCCCGGCGGAGCCCGAGTCGGCTCGCTAGCATCGATCCAGTGCTGATCGAATCGGTCCCGAACGTCTCCGAGGGGCGCCGCCCTGAGGTCATCGACCGCCTTGCCGCGGCGATCGAGTCGGTCCCGGGCGTGTATCTGCTGGACAGGACCAGCGACCCGAGCCACAACCGCTCGGTATTCACCCTGGCCGGCGAGCACGAAGCGGTCCTCGATGCCCTCGATCGGCTGGTCGGAGCGGCGATCCACGACATCGATATGGACGTCCATGAGGGCGAGCATCCGCGGATCGGGGCGGTCGACGTCATCCCGATCATCCCGCTGGGCGACACCACCATGGATGCCTGCGTCGAGCTCGCCCGCGGTTTCGGCGAGCGTCTCGCGACCCGGCACGACCTGCCCGTCTATCTGTATGCGCGAGCCGCGGCCAGACCCGACCGCGAGAAGCTGGCCGACGTCCGGCGCGGCCAGTACGAAGGCCTGAAGGCGGAGATCGGCCAGCACGGCCGAGAGCCCGATTTCGGCCCGGCCCGGATGCATCCATCGGCCGGTGCCGTCGCCGTCGGGGCGCGGCCGTTCCTGATCGCCTACAACATCAACCTCGATTCCGAGGACGTCGAACTCGCCAAGCGGATCGCCCGCCGGGTGCGCGAGTCGGGTGGCGGATTGCCGCGGGTCCAGGCCAACGGGTTCGAGGTCCACGAACCGGAGCGCGGTCACCCGTTGCGCGCCCAGGTCTCGATGAACCTGCTCGACTTCTCGGTCACTCCGTTGTGGGTGGTCTGGGACGCCGTTCGCGAGCTGGCTGCCGAGGATGGTGTGGAACCGGCCGAGTCGGAGCTCATCGGTCTCGCGCCGCTCGCCTCGTTCCTGGCGGTCGCCGACCATGCCGGCGCCCCCGTCGAGGCGCCGGTGGAGGAGCGACTGACGGCCGCGGCCGACTACCTCAGGCTGCGCGACCACACGCCGCTCCAGGCGCTCGAGTTGCGTCTGGATGCCGCCAGGACTTCCGATGCCGGAGCGTCCGCCGCAGGCAGCGCGTCCGGTGATGCCGGCGCCCCCGCGCAAGGCAGCGCGTCCGTTGACCCCACCGGCCCCGCGGGCCGGAAGCGGGAGCGGGGCGGACGATGAGTGGCGGGCCGTTCCGGGTCATCGAGGGCGGCCGCACCGGAGAACCGACACCCGGCCTGCTGATCATCGGCGCGAGCGAGGTCGTGACGATGGCCGGCGGCGTCCGCCGCGGAACCGCGCAGGGCGAAGTCGGCCGACTCACCGCCTCTGATCCGGCGGGCCCGGACGCAGCAGTCGTCGCCTGCTGGGAGGGCCGCATCCTGGCGGTCGGCCCGCGGGCATCGATCGAGGGGGCCCTCGAGGCGGAGGGTTATCCACTCGCACGCTTCGCCCGTCTCGATGCTGCGGGCGGGACCGTCACACCGGGTCTCATCGACCCCCACACGCACCTCCTCTTCGCCGGCAGCCGTGAGGGCGAGCTCGTTCTGCGTCAGCGTGGTGCGTCCTACCTCGACATCCTGGCCGCTGGTGGCGGGATCCTGTCCACCGTCGCCGCGACACGTGCTGCGAGCGAAGCGGAACTGCTGGCGCATGGTCGGCGCTGGCTGGACGAGATGCTCGGTCACGGGGTCACGACGATCGAGGCAAAGTCGGGTTATGGCCTGGATCTCGAGACGGAGCTGCGTCTTGTCGAGGTCGCCTATCGCCTGGGTCGGGAGGGTCCCATCGACGTGATCCCGACCTGGCTTGGTGCGCATGCCGTGCCCGAGGAGTTCCGCTCGCGGCCGGATGGTGTCGAGGCCTACGTCCGATCGCTCATCGAGGACCAGCTCCCCGGGATCGCCGCCCACGGCCGGGCCCGTTTCGCGGACGTCTTCTGCGAGGAGGGCGTGTTCACGGCCGACCAGTCGCGCCGCATCCTCGAGGCTGCCCACACCCTCGGGTTGCTCCCAAGGCTTCACGCAGATGAGCTTGCGCCCTCCGGCGGTGCGGAACTCGCGGCGGCCATCGGAGCTGCATCGGCGGATCACCTCGCGACACCGTCGCCTGCGGGGGTGGCGGCGATGGCCGCCGCCGCCGAGGCCGGGGACCCAGTCGTCGCCACGCTCCTGCCGGTGACGACCTGGTTCCTGATGAAGGACCATCACGCGCCTGCCCGGACGTTCATCGAGGCCGGGGTTCCGGTGGCCATCGGGACGGATTTCAACCCGGGTACGTCGCCGACCGCCAGCCTCCCGCTGGCCATGTCGTTCGCCTGTGTCGGGTTGCGCATGTCACCCGACGAGGTGCTCGCCGCGGTGACCATCAATGCAGCCAGGGCCCTTGCGCTCGAAGACGAGTGCGGTTCGCTCGAGGCCGGCAAGGCTGCAGACATCGTGATCTGGCGGACTCCCACGTCGGCCCAGATCCCGTACTGGCCGGGCGCCGACCTTGTCAGGACCGTGATCAAGCGCGGCCGGGTCGCCCTGGACCGCCCCTGAGGGCCGTCGCGCGCCAGCCCGAGATCCGCAGCCAAGAGCGCTGTGTCAGAATCGGGCCATATGGAGCTGCAGTGGTTTGGCCGGACCTGTATCCGGCTGCGTGGTCGGGACGCCGTCGTGGTCGCCGACCCCTATCAGTCGATCGTCGGTCCGACCGGACGTGGGATCACCGGCGACATCGTCACGTTCAGCCATCCCGATGACACGCCGCTCGCGCGGGGCAAGCCCAAGGGCAGGCTGTCGCGCGATGGCTCCACGCTCATCCCATCCAGCCTCGATGAGGCTTTCGTGCTCGACGGCCCCGGCGAGTACGAGGTCAAGCAGGTGCTGGTCACCGGTGTGCGGACCTACCGTGACGATGCCCGGGGCGCGGAGCGGGGCAAGGGTGTCGCGTTCATCACCGAGGTCGATGGGGTGCATACCATCCACCTGGGCGACATCGGGCACCTGCTGTCCGAGGAGAAGCTGGCCGACATCGGGACGGTCGACATAGCCTGCGTGCCCATCGGCGGTGCGCTCCCCCCGACCAGGGTCGCGGCGCTGGTGGCCCAGCTCGACCCGCGTATCGTGATCCCCATGCCGATCTGCGAGGACGAGGCGGACTGCGCCGAGGTACTGGCCAAGTTCCTCCACGAGATGGGTGCGGAACCGGTGGCCCAGCCGAAGCTCTCGGTGACCGCGACGAGCCTCCCGGCCGAGACGACGACCGTCCTGCTCGAGTCACGCGGCAAGCAGCCCTGACTCTCGGCATGGTGTCGGGCGGCACCGTGCGTGACAGCCGGGTTGCGTGCAAGGACACCACGGCGGGCGTCCTGCCGGAAAAGGAAAGACCGGAGGCGCCTGCCCAATCGGCGCCTCCGGTCGGAGGGAGGGAGGATGGAACCTTGTGGGTTCGTCCAGTGCCTACCGTAGACGGTCGGGGTTCAAGGTCGAGACGGCAACCGATTAAGAAAGCGATACCGTCCCCCTGATCGGACCGCCACGGACCCCATGGCACAATCGCCCGCATGACCCGACACTTCAAGGCGCGTCTCGGCGCGCTGTTCCTCATCATGTCCATGGTGCTCGTCGCATGCGGTGCGGATCCATCGTCGCCGTCGACCGCGTCGGTGAGCCCGGCCCCCACGCAGTCAGGACCGCCACCCGTCGCCACGCCATCGGGCGAAACGTCCTCACCTTCGGCATCGGGTGGCGTGACCGGTCCGACCTCGAGCGATGAGATCGCCGAGATCTACGACGCCATCGAGAAGCAGGTCGATGCCATCCGTGGCCTGAAGCCCGTGGCGGTCACGCGCAAGACCATCGACGCCGACGAGCTCAAGCAGATGAACCAGGCCTCGTTCGACAAGGACAACCCGCCCGACTACGTGGCCGGAAACGACCGCCTGCTCAAGGCCCTGGGGCTGCTGGCCGAGGACCAGTCGTTGCGCGACCTGTATCTGCGCCTGATCGACTCGCAGGTCCTCGGGTTCTATCGGCCGGACGCAAAGACGCTGTACGTGGTCGCCCGCTCCGGGTCGATCACCGGGACCGACAAGATCACCTTCGCCCACGAGTACGACCACGCGTTGCAGGACGCCAACTTCCCGGGCCTCTTCGATGAGATGAAGTCGCTGCTCGACCAGTCAGACCAGGCCCTCGCCCGGGCTGCCATCTTCGAGGGCGACGGGACCCTCCTGATGACGTCCTGGGCGATGTCGAACATGACTCCTGAGGACATGGCCGACTACATCGCCGCCTCGGCCGATCCCACCCAGGCCGAGATCATCGCCCAGACCCCACCGGTGCTGGTCGAGAGCCTGATGTTCCCGTACACGTCCGGTCTCGCCTTCCTGACCCCACGGCAGATGAGCGGCGGCTGGGCCGGTGTGGACGCGATCTA
>CAYNGM010000006.1:14767-21098 GCA_964396565.1 uncultured Anaerolineaceae bacterium
CTACCGCGGCGGCGAAGGCCGGTGGCTCGGCGGCCGTACTGCCCGGTGAGGGTGGCACGACACGCTGGTTCGTGGTCGGCTCTGACGACTCGACCCTGGCCAGGGTCGCGAACATCCTCGGTCTGGCGGGCTGACCGCCGACTACATCGACTGCGGCGCGGAGATCCCAAGCAGCGCGAGCGTATTGGCCAGGGTGATCCCCGTCGCCCGGGCCAGGGCGAGGCGCATCGCCGAGCGTTCGGGCGCCTCCGTGTCCACCACCCGCGCGTCCCGGTAGAACGCGTGGAATGCCGTGGCGAGCTCGGTCGCATAGGCGGTGATGCCCTGGGTCTCCTCGGCGAGCACCGCGTCCTCGACGACCTCCGGCAGGCGTGTCAGGGCCCGCGCCAGCCGCCCCTCCGGTGTGTCAGCGTCGCCCAGGGCGCCCATGATCGACTCGGCCGGAGCGAGCCCGGCATCGGCGGCACGGCGCAGGATCGAGGCGATACGGGCGTGCGCGTACTGCACGTAGTACACGGGGTTCTCGGACGACTGCCGTCGGGCGAGCTCGATGTCGAAGTCGATCTCGACGTGCGCGGCGCGTGAGGCGAAGAACCAGCGTGCGGCGTCGGGCCCTACCGCATCGAGCAGGTCATCGAGGGTCACGAACGTCCCCGCCCGTTTGGACATCGACACCTCGAGCCCGTCGGCCACAAACCGGACCCAGCCGACCAGCAGCACCTGGTAGTGGTCCGGGTCGTAGCCCATGGCCTGTGCCGCATTCCTGTTGCGGGCGATGGTGCCGTGGTGGTCGGCACCCCAGATGTAGATCAGGTGGTCGAAGCCGCGGCTGAACTTCTCGGTGACGTAGCCGATGTCGGCGGCGAAGTACGTCGGCCAGCCGTTGGACTTGTAGATGACGCGGTCCTTGTCGTCGCCGAAGGCGGTCGACCGGAACCAGGTTGCGCCGTCCTGCTCATACACCTGGCCCGCGGCCCGCAGCCGCTCCACCGCCCGCGCCACCCACCCCTCGTCGTGGAGCGAGGCTTCGCTCTTCCAGACGTCGAACCGGACGCCGAGGCGGGCGAGGCTTGCCTCGATCCCGGCGCGCACGCGTGTCGATGCCCAGGCCCCGAGCAGCGCGTCCGTGTCCATACCGACCGCGGTGGCGGCGGCCCAGACCTCGTCCGGCACGTCGCGCGCGAGGTCCTCGACGTAGGCGCCCCGGTAGCCGTCCTCCGGCACGGGCTCCCCGCGGCGCACGGCCGCGACCGAGGCGCCCAAGTGGTTCACCTGCGCGCCCGAGTCGTTGAAGTAGTACTCGCGGGTGACCTGCTGGCCGCCGGCCTCGAGGACCCGGCACAGGAGGTCGCCCACGAACGCCCCACGTGCGTTGCCCACGGTCAGCGGCCCGGTGGGATTGGCCGACACGAACTCGACGTTGACACGCCGCGGCCGGATCGGATCGACCCTGCCCCAGGCCGTGGGGTCCGCGTTGATCGCGTCCACGGTCGCCGCGTAGGAGTCGCCGCGAAGGCGCAGGTTCAGGAAGCCGGGTGGAGCGACCTCGGCGCGCTCGACCGGCATGTCCGCCGCATCTCGGGTCAGCCTCTCGGCAAGCACCGTGGCGATCGCCAGTGGCGCCATGCGATACGGGCGGGCGAGCTTCATGGCGAGATTAGAGGCGAGGTCGCCGTGACGTGGGTCAGCCGGATGCTCGATCTCGATGGTGGGTGGATCGAACCCATCGGGCAGAGCGGGAAGGTCGCCGGCATCGATCGCCGCCGTCCACGCACGGCGGACGGCTTCGCGGACCTGGCTGCGAAGGGGAGGGGGGATCACTGGAGGCTGGCCTCGGGGAGGTGGCGCTGGTCATCGGCCCCGGGAGCGGGGCGCTGGTCGGGTGACCTCATCGTAGCGGGGTTGCTCAGGGGTCGGTGGCGAGATCGAATCGATCACCCGGCCAGACAAGGTCGACCGGCCCGTCGTACAGGGCCTTGACGCTTCGGATCGTCTCGTCCGGATCGAAGCCCATCTGGAGATGGGTCAGGAGCACGCGACCGGCGCCAGTCCGGCTGGCAAGCGCGCCGACCCCCGGACCGTCGAGGTGGGCCGCGGCCGGGACGACTGGACCCGGTCCGAACGAGACCTCGCTGAGAAGCGTGTCGCCGGGTCTGATCAGGGCATCAAGGTCCTCGGCGCGCCCGCAGTCCCCGCTGTAGACGAGGCCCCGTCGGGCGGCTCCGACGGTGACCCGCGATGCGTATGAATCCTCGGTGTGGAAGATCCGGCCCACCTCGAGGGCCAGATCCCCGACCCGGTAAGCCCCGGCGTCGGTGAGTGGTTCCACGTCGAGCGATTCGGCGCTGAACCCGGGGATGGCGTGGAGTGCGTCGATGCGGTCGTCCAACCCGGCCGGTCCGATGACTCGCACGTGGCGATGCGGCTCGAACTCGTAACGCAGGTAGTGGCGCAGCGCGACGAGGTCGATGAAGTGGTCCGGGTGCAGATGGCTGATCACGACCGCCCCGAGCGTGCTGGGCTCGATCGTCCCGGCCAGCCTTGCGAATGCACCGTGACCAAGGTCCAGGAGCAGCGACGACGTGTCGCTTCGGACCAGGTAGGCGGCACCGGTGGCACCAGGTCGGTCGGTGTACGCCGGGCCGGCTCCGATGATGTCGAGGGTGATGCCAGGGCCGCCGATGGTCATGTGCGTCGGTCGAGGGAGATGTCGACGGGTCCCTCACCGCGTCGGAAGGTCAGCTTCTCGAAGCCTGCCCCCCGTGCCGCGTCGTACCCGTCGCCAAGGGCCCAGGCGAACTGCTCCGGTCGATGGCTGTCCGAACCGACGGTGATGGCCCGGCCGCCCTTCTCGTGGAAACGGGTGACGATGGCTGGTGACGGGAACGATTCGGCGGCCGGTGTGCGCCAGCCGCTGGTGTTGATCTCGAGCCCGGTGCCGCTCTCGATCAGCGCATCCAGGATCGGCTCGTACAGCTCGGGAGCGCCGGCAAGATCGGCGGGCGTGACGTGCGGGACGAGGAAGCGCTTGACGAAGTCGATGTGGCCCATCACGTCGAACAGACCGGATCGTGCGCCGCGGACGACCTCGTCGAAGTAGGGTGCCATGACCTCGGCGAGCGGACGCCCGGCCACCCACGAGGCGACGTTGTCGGCGGCGTACACCGAGTCCCGGTAGATATGCACGGAGCCGATCACGAAGTCGTAGGCGCTCGTGGCGAGGTGACTGCGGATAGCGGCTTCCCAGGCGCTGTCCCAGGTGATCTCTACCCCGAACCGGATGGTGACGCCGTGGTCCGCCCAGCGCGCCGCCGCCTCGCGGACATAGCGCTCGCGCTGGGCAAAGGTGGTCGAGCCGAAACCCGGCGCCGTCGGCGAGAAGTCGACGTGGTCGGTGATGGCCAGCTCGGCGATCCCGCGCTCCACCGCTTGGCGGGCGTACTCATCGATGTGGACGTCGCTGTCGTGGGACAGCTCCGTGTGGAGGTGTGCGTCGAGCGGGAGGTGACGCGCCTGTCGATCGGTGCCGGTCATGCGCCGATCAGGCCGAGTTCGCGTCCGACGAGCGCGAACGCCTCGAGGGCGCGGTCGAGCTGTTCGTCGGCGTGGGCTGCGGTCACGATGGTCCGGATCCGTGCCTGGTCCATGGCGACCGTGGGATAGACCACGGGCTGGGCGAAGACCCCCTCGGCCATCAGCCGATCGCTGAACAGCATCGCCGTCGCCGGGTCGCCCATCATGACCGGCGTGATCGGTGTCTCGGAGCGGCCGGTGTCGAAGCCGAGACGACCGAGCTCCGCCTTGAAGCGGAGCGTGTTGGCCCACAGTCGTTCGTGCAACTCGGGCTCATCGACCATCACCCGGATGGCCTCGCGACAGGCCGCCACGACGGCCGGCGGATGCGATGTCGAGAACAGGAACGGACGGGCCCGCTGGGTCAGGATCTCACGCAGGGCGGTGCTGCCTGCGACATAGCCACCCAGCGCCCCGAACGCCTTGGACAGCGTCCCGACCTGGACCGCGACCCGCCCGTGCAGGTCGAAGTGATCGACCGTGCCCCGCCCCGCGCGCCCGAGTACGCCGCTCGCGTGGGCGTCATCGACGAAGACGGCGGCGCCGGATGCCTCGGCTGCCTCGACGATGCCGGGGAGCGGCGCGATGTCACCGTCCATGCTGAACACGCCATCGGTCACGACCAGGATCAGCCGATACGGCTCACCGGTCCCGTCACGGCCGTGCTCGACTGCGTCCTCGAGGATGACCCGCAGCGCGTCCACATCGGCGTGCGGATAGACCTTGCGCGGCGCCTTGGACAGACGCATGCCGTCGATGATCGAGGCGTGGTTGAGGGCATCGCTCACGATCAGGTCGGTCTCACCGGTCACGACCGGGATGACCCCGGTGTTCGCTGTGAAGCCGCTCTGGAAGGTCAGGACGGCGGGCGTGCCCTTGAACTCGGCAAGCTCGGCTTCGAGCGCCTCGTGCATCGACATCGTCCCGGCGATGGTCCGGACCGCCCCTGACCCGACCCCGAAGTCGGTCACCGCCTTGAGCGCCGCCGCGCGCAGCCGGGGGTGGTGGGTCAGGCCCAGGTAGTCGTTCGATGACAGGCTGATCAGTCGCTTGTCGTCGACCGAGACGATGGGTCCCTGGGCGCTCGACATCACGCGTAGGGCGCGGTACAGGTGGCGCTCCTTGAGTGCCGCGACCTCGTCTTCGAGGAAGGCCAGCGGATCGCCGTGCGGTGTCGTGCTCATCGGGTCGCGGGTACCCCCTTGTCGCTGCCGGTCCAGTCCAGGATCACCTTGCCCGAGTCACCCGAGCGGGCGGCGGCGAAGGCCGCGGCGTACTCGGTGTACGGGAAGCGGTGGGTGATCGCCGGCCGGATGTCCAGACCGGACTGGAGCATGACCGTCATCTTGTACCAGGTCTCGTACATCTCCCGACCGTAGATCCCGCGGATGGTCAGCATCTTCATGACGATGGCGTTGATGTCCAGGCTGATCTCCTCCGTCGGCAGGCCCAGGATGGCGATCCCGCCGCCGTGTGCCATCGCCCCGACCGCGGCGCGCAGCGCGCCAGCGTTGCCCGACATCTCCATGGCCACGTCGAAGCCCTCGACCATGGACAGGTCGGCGAAGACATCCTCGAGCGCCCGCTCGCGTGGATCGATGGCCATGGTTGCGCCCATCCGCATGGCGAGATCGCGGCGATAGGCGTTGGGTTCGCTGACCACGACGTGGCGGGCGCCGGTGAAGCGCGCGACCGCGGTCGCCATCAGGCCGATCGGTCCGGCGCCACTGATCAGCACGTCCTCGCCGAGGGTCGGGAAGGCGAGGGCAGTGTGCACTGCGTTGCCGAACGGGTCGAAGATCGCGGCGACCTCCGGGTCGATGCCCGGCCAGTGCTGCCAGACGTTGGTCATGGGCAGTGCCACGTACTCGGCAAAGGCGCCGTCGCGGCCGACCCCGAGACCGATGGTGTGCGGACACAGGTGACGCCGGCCAGCCAGGCAATGACGGCAGCGGCCGCAGACCACGTGGCCCTCGCCGCTGACCAGGTCGCCGGGGCGGAAGTCGGCCACGTTATCCCCGACGTCCACGACCTCGCCGACGAACTCGTGCCCGACGATGAGCGGCGGGACGATGGTCCTGGCCGCCCATGGATCCCATGACTCGATGTGCAGGTCCGTGCCGCAGATCCCCGTCCGATGGACCCGGATCAGGACGTCGTTGATGCCGATGGCCGGCAGCGGGACGTCGCGCAGTTCGAGTCCCGGACCGGCAGCGGTCTTGACGAGGGCGTGCATGGCCACGATGCTACGCCGCCGGCCCGATCGTGTCCGGGGCATCCAGGTGGCCAGCCCACCGCGCCCGACACCTCCGGCCGGAGGCGCGCTCAGCGCCCGCCATCGCCTGGCCTGTCGGGTCGCCAGTCGAACCAGTCCCGATGACGGATGAGCGCGACCAGGACCAGCGCATCGAGCAGGGCGAGGAGGAGCGCGATCGGTGCGGGCAGGGCGCTGATCTCGAGGAACAGGGCGATCGCGGTGACGTTGAGCGCGAGCACCCAAGCGCGCCCGGACCGGACGGCGATGCCGACGATGACCGTCACCACGTCGAGGATGACGAATAACGATGCCAGTGGTCCGATCCCGGGCTGGAATGGGCTCGGGCTGGTTGCAAGGCCGGTCAGACCGCCGACGATCAGGATCGCCGCAGCCGCCTCGATCATGGCGGGACGTGGCGGACGGGACGCTGGCGGAGTTTCGGCAGGCGGGTCCACCGGCGTGGTGATGGCACCTGCGAAGCGGTCGGTCGGCATCGCCGAC